>NZ_JAKJSI010000045.1:0-63654 GCF_050336695.1 Photobacterium minamisatsumaniensis
CATATAAATAAGCACTTCTAAAACCAGAAGTGCTTAGTAATTCACCTCATAAAAAACCTACATATGAAATTAGCCAAGTTATACATTAACAATGAAGCTCCATATGCTGTTAATAATAGAGCTACCACTTTTATATCGACAGAAACCCCCTTAACAGTATATAAAGGTGACAAGTAGTACATTAAAATAATAGTCGACATGATGCTAAAGAGGCTAGATATGTTTCGTCCTCTAGAGTCCAGACGCACCACCAAAGCAACCTCCTGCAATTGCACCACCCAAAGCACCGCCAGCTACACCGCCAATGCCTCCTGAAGCACCAGCCACCATGCCGCCAGCTACACCATTCGAACATGCTCCTGAACCTAATCCTTGACCTGCGGCAGCAGAATTTCCTAAATTACCTGAGCTATTACCATTTGACTGGCCACCATAACCATATCCAGATGACATACCGCCACCACCTTGACCAGAATATGCACCATCACCGCCGCCATCGACTATCATTATTTCATCTGCATTAAGGTTATACATAATAACTTCCTTTTAATTGATACAGTAAAAGAGTACTGCGCTCATGTGTGATTAGCTGATTATTTATCGAGTTAGCCATATTTTCTTTTTACCTGACAACTCATCTATATAACCAATTAAATTTGGTAGCCAAGTTATAGTTTCTAACGTCATAGAAAATATCGGCACTTTCAACATCTGGATCGTACTAAGTTCTGTTTTTAGCTCATAATCTGATATATATGAACGAGCTAATATCAAATAGAAAATCATGTTTATCACACCTAACAAAATAGGAATCCAGATGTTAAACACGATCATAAAAAATAATAAAATCAAACTAGATGGAAAAATGTATTGTATTGCTGTAATAATGAACCACGGAGTAGAGCATAAACCAGCCACCCAATGTGTTTTCCAAGCGACAACGTAAGCTTCGACACGCCCTCTCGCCCATCTTCGTCTTTGCTTAAATAAGCTCTTTGCATCCATAGGACATTGAGTGGTTGCTTTAGCTCTTGGTGCATAACCTGTTTTATATCGGTTCGATATAGCTTTCCAACACCAAGCAATATCCTCAACTAGCCATTCACTCCAACCACCTAACTCTTTTACAACTGATGCGCGATGAGCTACAAAAGCTCCTGCTAAAACAGGCACGCACCCCAACCTATCCTGCGCTGCTCTTATTGCACCATAAAAGCTAATATGTTCATAATGTTGAAGTAAACCGATAAAACTATCTTGATAATTATTTGGCGTTATATATCCGCATACCGCTGCATAGCGGTCGTCAGACCATAATTTTTGAACTAATTCTTGAATTCCATTTTCTTCAATAAAAGTATCACTATCCACAACAACATAAACTTCACCAGTAGGAATATCTAAATTAATAACATAGTCTAAAGCAAAACCCTTTCTACCATTATTAATAGGCTTATTAATTAGTTTATAATTTTGGTTTCTTTCTATCGTCAACCATTGTTCTACCTCTTTGGTCGTTCCATTTGTTGAACCATCATCAATTAATAGAACCTCTAGTTTATGTGGATACTTCTGAACTTCTAAAAATGATAAAACACTTAATATTAAATTAGGATCTTCATTGTAATATGGTACAAACACAGAAACTGAAGGGGTTGATATAGAATTCGCACTTTCCGCCTTTAGTTTATAAGATGAAAACAATATAATGGTAGTCAACAAAGTGATCGCTGATGTAGCTATTAATAAAAACTCTATTAAATCAAACATACAAACCACCCTTAACAATATTGACTAATTAAATTATTTATTGAGTCTCTCGAGTATCTACATTTGATCAGGTTATCGTCGTTCAAAATGCTAAATGACGAATATTTAAAATTTCTCAGTTCAAAGTTAAAATCACCTACAATTAAATTTTCTTGCTTCGCAAGTTCAATAATTTTATATTTAAAGGCATCTGAACGAAATTCTCCCAAGTGCATTCGATTAGATGACACTAAAGAGTTTTTTATTTTTTGTGCCAAATGCAAGTTGTTACTATTCTTATCTTTCACATCCAACTCTTCTAGTATTGCGTAATTCTCGTAGTGACCAAGATCCAATAGGAACAATTCGATAAGATTTTGTACGTTATGTTCAGAAAAATCCTCATTGAACATTGAGTATTTATTCAATGTTATTAATAAATTTTTCAACCAGTCAGTAATGAGTAAATGATCATCCCAAACAGCCCCTACGCCATCAGCAAGTACATAATTACCAAAATCAGGCACAGCAGTAATTGTTCCAAAATCTAAAAATCGACCATCAATGCCAATATTAGAGCTTGTTAAAGAACCATGTGGGATCCCCTTAACCCTAGAATAAGCGACTTGTTTAGCTATTCGACAGACAAGAACCTTTAGACAATTGAATAGTTCTTGCTTAGAAGAAAGTTTTGTATCACTAAGACCTAAAGATATCGGTAAATATTTAATGGACTCTCGCACTCTATTTGCATCATCGCATCTGAGAAACATATTTTCATCAGAAGGCCAGAAAAAAGCAGCTCTTTCAAAATGTGCAGGGCGAATAGCGAACTCTCTGATTGCCAAAGCGCAAGGTTTTTTCGGTTTATCATCTAAATACAAGAATTCTTGGTGTACATTAGTTTTAATAATGGCTAACGTTCTAATTGATCCTAATGGCAGGTGCTTATGGCACAGCTCTCCCCAAATAGCTTCTGCAATAGCTTCGTCTAAAAATAATTTCCCATGAGAATGTGATTCACTCATGTTTTGAGCTAAAAGTGGAGTTAAGCCAATACCTTTAACTTGAAAATACCCATCAAACCCGCAACGAGCACTTCCACCATTGCATACTTCATGTCTTGAACCATAACGATCAGCCCAAAAGGCCTTACGCTCGTTATCCAGAACTCGACTTTTGTTCGTATAACCGTCAGAAACATACGAGTACTGTTCTAACAAAAAATTTTCTATTTCTTCGATTGTACCATTATAACCATACACTTTGAGTAGATCAGTATTTACCCATACCAGTTCAGTATTTTTTAACCTTTTAGCCTTAAATAAAGCAAAAGATATTGTTGGCAATTTTTGGTCAAAAATATCTAATTTATCAATGTTTTTTTCAAATCTTTTTTTTATGAAGTTAATGTCCATAAGCATTTTCCCTATTATGCTTAACTACCGAACCTGTCTTATCTCGAATGCTAATATTGATCGACTTATATGAAATACCAGTTTTATTTCGAACCTTACGATATAAGTCACGTATAACAGTTCGAGATGAAAATTTATCAGCAATGATGAAATCAACAACGATAAGATGTTCACCCTCATTCCAACACATAGGATGAAGAGCAAAACGCTCTTGGGTAAAGTATTCGTTTAGTGTCCTTCTGCTTACCCAGGCCCAAAGGACATACCCCGAAGGTTCAAGATCGCCATCGTTTTTTATCAACCAATATTGATCGTGAAGAATTGCTGGTTTTACCCAATGTAAAAAGGAGCTAATGTTTATGTCTCGTCTATCTTTGTCTTTAGCTATTATTTCTAAAAATTGGCCAAGTTCTTGAAGTACTTCTTCTTTATATTTCCCCTTTTGCCCCCTACCAATAAATGATGCATTTAGAGTACTAACTCGTAAAGCTTGGGTTGCTTCATCGCATGACATTAATACCTCCAGTAAGCTTACTAATATAAACAATCACTAAACTTTATCTAAAGTACATTAACTTTTTTTGTTATTAAGAACTTATCTACACCTATTCGAGTTATATCTCAAATAAATCTGCATCAAGTTATTTTTTGGTGATATGTTTCGGTAGAGATCACAGGTAATTCGCTTCGTTGTGTCTTTTTATGAAACTAAATAATGAACTTACGCTCTGAACAGCCACATCCGATAATTTTTATAAGTTTAAATAATCTTGAGTATAGTTAACCATTGGTAGGTGGTTTCAATTTAAGAGTTACATTAGGTATGTTTATTTTGATAGATGATCAAACAGTACAAACATGTTTCATCTATCAGTGACTAAGATTAAGTTTTTAAATGGCTAAAATCCATTATAGCCTATTAATATGTACCCTCCATTATACCCACTTTAACAACGTCTCACGAGAAGAGTTTGTGCTTATAGAAGTAATGATATACTAAGATTGTTTATGCACTGGCTTAGATAGAGTTTATGCTACTGAATTATAATAATTTTTAAGGATATACGAATGAAAAAATTAGCTAGTATTCTCGGGCTTTCAATTGCCCTTTTTGGTTGCTCGGATAATGAAGTTGGTGATGTGTCACTAGGCATGTTTACCATGAAGGACATAAAGATTTCGAATTTGGATGACGATAAAATTTCAGGGATAACCTGTCACATCGCATCAGTTGAAGCTAATTTAAGTTTGGCAGACCCGAGTGATAGTTCAATCTCTTGCCGTCAAACCGGTGATATAACACCAGAAATGCTTGCGGCTATCGATAAAAGTAAATCTGGCGAAGTTGTCTTTAAAAAATCAAAAAGCATTTTCTTTAAGACAATGAAAGTTAGACGTATCTACGATGCAGATAACCAGACCCTACTTTATTTGTCTTACACAACAAAAGAGACCGAAGGAAGTTTCAAGCATAGCCTGTCTACAGTACCGTTATGGGGAACTAAGGCTTATATTCAACCAACCACTGAAAGTTCTCAGTAATTGCCACAGAGCCAAACTACCTAAATTGTAAGGTTCGGTATGATATGGGCGAGTATATCGGTTTAAAGTATACCGATAATACCGCCCCTAACATGCGCGAAAGTGAACAAAATTACATCTATCCTTCAGAAGTATCCGCAGATGCCTTTCTTGGCTTTAATCTAACAAGACTGAGCAACCTCTCTTAAGCATTGTATTTGGCACAATAAACCACACGATTGGTTATTGCTGATCTTACCCAACAAATTATTGTTTATTTGATATTTTCTCTTTTTCGCTTATATGCAGAACAGATCACACTTTGCCTGCCTTTTATTGCATTTGTGTCACATTATTAATGCACTTCCACCTGTATATTCCCGACCACAACAAAACTCGTTCGAAAACAATAAAGCTCGTTCGAAAACAGTAAAGGTAACGAAATGAAAAAAGTATTTGCTCACCGTGGTATGTCAGCGTTAGCACCAGAGAATACGCTAGCCGCTTTTTCCATGTGCAAGCAATATGGTATTCAATGGATTGAATGTGATGTCGACATCTTGGCCGATGGAACGGTTGTACTCTCTCACGACGATACACTGGATCGTTGTACTGACCGCTGTGGTAGCTTATATGACCTAACCAAAAGCGATTTACCAAGTATTGATGCTGGTAGTTGGTTCCATGACGATTTCATTAACGAACGAATCCCTACTTTAGAACAACTCGTTACTCTTGCTAATGAACATAAGCTCAACCTCAACGTTGAAATCAAATCATGTACCGCAGGTTGGGATATGACAGAGAAATTGCTTGATAATGTCATTACCGAGCTACAGAAGCTTGATGAAGAGCGAGGGCTTATAATATCAAGTTTTAACCATCTAGCACTAGCTGAATTCAAACGTCGTCGCCCTGATACCGCCATTGCGTGCTTATTTGAAGATGCAAACCTATGGGATGATTGGCACTCGATTATTCAAGCTTGCCAAGCTGAATATATTCACCCAGAAGATGCCAATTTAACCAAAGAAAAAGTACAGCAATTCAAAGCCGTCGGACTAAAAATCAACGTTTACACTGTAAATGATCTTGCGCGTGCTAATCAGCTATTCAACTGGGGCGTCGACGGTGTATTTACCGATATTGCACACCAGTTCCCATCTAAATATAAAAACGTATAACGTGAATCGCTCTTACAAGAATCAATAATAAGAGAAAGTATATTATGAATAAAGTGATACAAAAAATAGGTTTTGACTCCAACAAACGGTTTTACGGTTTTTTATCTGTTGTTATGTCAGGCCAAATAATTTATTCCGCCTTTGAAGCTTTTAAAGGTACATTTTATAACCTTTTACTCGATGTACTTAGTATTGATAATACGCAGATGGGGATATTATTTACCCTTATTGGCTCTGCGATGTTTTTCTATATTCCGGCTGGCTGGGTGAATAACCGCTTTTCTGTTCGTTCCATTCTAATGAACAGCCTCATTGTCCGCTTCCTCAGCATGATGTTTATCATTGTGTTCCAGCCCGACTTTACCGTATTAGCCATTATTGCCGCTATATGGGGTATAACCGATGCCATATTCTGGCCTGCTGTTGTGAATGGCGTTACCTTGATGTCGGGGGACAACAACAAAGGCATGGCATTTGGCTTACTTGAATCTATTCGTCGTGCAATGGAAATGAGCATGAATGCCGCTATTGTGGGTATCATGGCTTTAGTTGGTGGCTCGATCCTAGTCTTCAAAGGTGCGATTGTTTTCTACACCCTGCTGATTATTCCGATGATCTTCCTTATCTGGAAATATGTGCCAGAAAATACACTGCATGTACAGGAAGGCGAAACTAAGAATAAAGCTGCGCTTAAAGGTCTGATCCATGTATTGAAGATGCCAACAGTATGGTTAGCTGCATTGACTTCAATGACAGTCTATTGGACTTACATCACTCTTATTTATACCGTGCCTTATTTACAAGCGGTATTTGGCCTAACTACTTCTCAAGCTGCGATGTTCGGTATTATCAATACAGGTGCTATGGGTGTTGTTGCTGGGCTAGTAGCAGGTTCAATCTCGGATTTCGTGTTTAAATCTTCAACTAAAATGATGATGTTTGCGCTTGGTTTAACTGCTCTGTGTTTACTCGGTACTATTCTGATGCCAAAAACTGAAGGCATGTTAATGATGAACATGATCTTATTAATGGCATTCTCGTTCTCTATTTTCTTAGCCAAAGGCATTATTTTAGCTCCGGTAGCAGAAGCAGGCGTTCCTAAAGAATGCAGTGGCGCAGCCATGAGTGTTGGTTCATTTGCTGCCTACGCGTCTGTATTCTGGGCATACGCGCTTAACGGTTGGATCATTGATACTTTCGATAAAGTTGAAGCATATCAAATGATCTTCGGTATTGGCTTAACCGTTTCTGCTGCCGGCATGGTATGTGCGGGTATTTTGCTGATGGTGAAACGTCGCCAAAACACTCAGGAAAACACTCAAGTCGCTTAATCAGATAAAACTACATCAATAAAATCACATCAATAAAAAAGGGTGTCGCATCGACACCCTTTTTGTTCCCTTAACCCGCCCTGTAACACTAGCGTACTTTCACGGCAGGCCTTGCCCGTCTCTTTACCTTTAGCATTAGCCACACGGCAATCGCACCATATATCACGACCTGTAACCAAAGTTGAACCCAGTAACCAATCACTTGGTCAAAGCTTGCTCCCATTTGATTTAATCGTAAAAAAGCATTGATGGCAGGCGTAGAGGGCACTAACTGAACCAAGGCCGTAATGGGTGCAGGGATAGCCTCTATAGGCCAAATAAAGCCTGTCGCAAAAACGATTGGCAGTGAACTAAGCAGTACCATTACCGTTACTAACTCTCGGCGAGAAACCCACTGACCGAGGATCATACCTAGAAAGATAACAGCGAATAAAAACGGTAACACCATCGCAAGTAAATCGGATATTTCAGCTAAGCGATTAATGTTGTAATAGCGAAAACTAAAACCAAAGTAATACATCACTAATGGCAGATAAATAAGGGTAAACGAGATACCTCGAACAACCAGCACCTGCCATGCTGGATAATGTAACCAGTAACCGGATTTTCCCTCACGATAATGTTCATTCTGCCCTCCCCCCAGTAGCCCAACGGCAATGAGTAAGGTTTGGTGTAAAATCAAAACGAAGACTGCCGGAACAACATAGTTTACATACCCCATTGTAGGGTTGAACACTGGCTGGGCACTCGTTTTGATCGCAGTGTAGTGCTGTGAAGCCAACACGAGATTATCGCCTGACATTACCATGCGAGACACTTTAGCTTTAGCACTTAATGTACCACCGGCGGTGGCTAACCCTTCTGCAATGGTGCCATATACCAAGAAGTATGCCGCATCTCCGGCGTAAGCAAGTGTCGGACTTTTTCCTAGCAACAAGTCACGGTTAAAATGTTGCGGGATCACCAGCAAGCCATCAACCTGACCATTATTCACAAGTGCCTTTGCCTCACCCAAGCTATGTGCTCGCGCTGCAATTTGCACCTGCGGGGTTGCATCAACCATACGTTCCAGCTCACGGCTTAATTGTGTTTGGTCTAAATTAACGACTGCAATAAGTTGGTTTCGAGGCAACTGGTTTGAATAAGGCAGTGGGTATAAAAAAGAATAAATTAATACCCCACCAAATATGGTAAATAAAATCGAAGGGTTAGTGAAAATAGCCCTAAGTTCAAATTTGAACAGTGAACGCCAACTCATCACTTACTCCCATTCTGGTTACACACACTACCACCTTGTGCAAGCTGTACTGCTCGCCATACTGCAACGACAAAGCACACAGAGAAAACCAACAAGGCCAGCAACTGAGGCATCGCAAGCGCCAATGTTTGTCCCTGATTAACCTGATGAACTTGAATATCCAGGTAATGTGATACTGGTAATATCGTCCGCCAGATCTGCGCCAAAAGTGGCATATCACTCGCCGGAAAAGTAACCCCAACAAACGCAAAAGCGGGCGCAGTAAAACCAGCCGCCATACTCATCGCTTTTGTCGCATCCAATGTCAGTAAGTAGAACAAACATGCAACCGCTTGGCAGGCCAATACCATAAGGCATTGTGCCAGAAGTAAAATGCCCCAGTGCCCGTGCATCGGCCAACATAGTACCCCATATAAGGCGGTTAAGAATATTCCCCCCTGCACCATAAACAACAAGGTATACGGCAACAATTTAAGGGCTAAATTACGCGCAGGCATACCTGACAGCCACTGGCAAATACCCTGCTGCGAATTAGCACTGTTACGAGCTTCAAACGACAGGGCCATGATCGTGGTAATCACAATCGCAATTTGCCAGATAGCAGGAATAGCCGCAGAAACAATGAACTGGCCATAATGACTGTTGCTGTTATATAGCGGTGTAATTTGCGACCGTAAAGGTACTGCCTGCCCGAGGGCTTGGACCGGCACACTGTCACCACTTGCCATATTTTCCAGCGTATCTATTGAGGCGTTTAAGGTACCTTGTGCCTGCATCACTGCAGAATTCACAAGCTTCGCAATTAGAATAAACTGGCTGTTATAAAAAGTAGTGACCGTTGGTGATAGCCCTGTTAACGTCTCTTGTTCAAGCATTGGGGGGATAACCAATAGTGCATAAATACCTCCCCCTCTCAACGCTGCACTCCCCTCGGCGACAGAGGTATATATATCTGACACCGCTAAGACAGGACTCGCATCATAATGGCGGACTAATTGCCGTGATAATTGACTATGGTCGAGATCGACAACTCCAATCGGTAAATTCCGTGCAATGCCGGTGGAGAATATTCCCCATAGCAACGTAAATAATAGTAACGGCAGCCAAAAGGACATTGCAAAAATCCATCGGTCACCTTTGATTATCCGGCACTCTCTAGCAAGTTGTGCTAACACACTCACCTCACCCGTTTCTTGAGCTATTGTCATAAACGATTACTCAACAATGATACTCATACCAACACGTAAACCTTCGATCGGTTTAAGTGGACGAGCCTCAACCTCAAACGTTCGCAAGTCAAAGCCTTGGGTTGCATCGGTCGTGCGCCACGTTGCGAAATCACCCATCACAGCCACATGCGTTACTTTGAACTGATGGCTTTCACTACCTAAAGCTGGGATAACCGCCTTAAACTCTGCACCTTTGTTGTAGTTTTTTAGGTTATCTTCACGCACATTGAATACCGCCCATGCATCGTTCATATCAACCACGCTCACAACCGGAAAACCTTGTGGGGCTAATTCACCAGCATGGAGCAGAACTTGTGCCACTTCACCGTCGTACCAACTCTCAACCTGTGTATCTGCGGCATAAGCTTCCACTTCAGCAACCGCTCCTGCTGCCATACGTGCTTTTTCAACGGCTGCACGCTTGGTTTCGTCTCGCGCCCCTTCTTTTGCCATTGCATACATCTGATAAGCTGCTCGCTCAGTAAATCGCGCAGCCTGCCATTGGGTATAAGCTTCGTCACGCTTTTGTTCAGCCATTACACCGTCTTCATAGAGGTTATCTACCCGTTGATAGGTTTTTTCCATCAAAGCAGCAGCCGCTTTAGCTTTTTGCCACTGATCACTCGCTGCTGCTATCTCTTGGCTGCGAGCGCCTTTTTCAGCTTGTGCCGCCATTGCCCCAGCAGCCTCTCGTCCGGCTTTTGCCTGTTCAAGCTTGGCGTCAATTTCTGGACTTAACAGGGTGAAGATCAATTCGCCGCGAGAAACTTGATCGCCTTTTCTTACCAAGACCTGCTCAATCCGTCCCGGTACTTTAGAAGAGATACTGTATTGCTGTGCTTCAATCTGCCCTTGCATTCGTATCGGGGCTGGCTGATAAGCTTGCCAGAAGGTAAACCCTAGCCAGCCAACAAGTGCCGCAACCGGAACAAGCATTGCAATAGACTTAAACTTACTCATGACTGAACCTCTATACCTTGATATTGCTGATATTGATTAAAACTATTAATTTCACCACTCACGGCCAGTAACCGGGTAAGAGAAATGACATACTGATAAGCTGCGGCCGAACGCTGGGTTCTAACCCCCGCTAAATACATTTCGGCATCTACAACATCAAGCGATGTTGATAAACCCTGACTGAATGCTTTTTCACGTAAGCGGACATTTTCTTTGGCAAGCTGCAAACTTGAAGCTAAGCCGTTGTACTCTTCTAATGATTGCATTGCTTCGCGGTACGTTTTTTCAACCAACACCGTTAAATCTTGCTCTGCTTGAGCACGTAAGTAGTTCACTTGGGTGACTGCGCTATAGGCAGCTTTGACTTTCCCCGAGCGACCAGAATTATCTAATAACGGAATATTTACCCCGACACCAACCGCCCAATCAGGTGCGGTTTTCGATGCCAATGTGTCGTCTTCATGCAGGTTATAATTCCCGTACAGATACACTTCTGGATAGTATTTCCCCTTTTCTGCATCAATCAGCCCGCTGGCCTGCTTTTTCTTGGCATCAAGAATATGTAACCCTGGGTAATCAATCAGGGTCTTATCAATAAAAGCCGACATAGGCGGTAACGATTGATTGATAAACAGTGCTGTTGAAGGCATTGCTGGTGTATCAAGCTTCAACAATTTGGTTAACGCAACTTGCGCGATTTCCATATCTCGCTGGGCTTTTTGTCGCTCAACACGTGCTTTATCGTAAGAGGCTTCTGCTTGTAGTTTTTCGACCTTTGCTATCTGGCCTTGCTGCTCAAGCTTTTTTGCATGTTCAAAATGTTTTTTCAGGCCTAATTCAACATCCAGACGTGCATCTAGCACTTGCTGTGTTAACGCAACACCAAAATAAAACTTTGAGAGATCTTCAAATGTTCCTTGCTGCTTCATTGCCAACAGATACTGAGCTTCTTCTGTTTGCCCTTTCGCAATATCTTGGGCCGCACTAATCCTGCCGCCGGTAAAAATCGGCCAAACAGCACGAATGGAACTGGTGAACACATCGCGCTCAGTCAGCTGGGAAGTAAAAAGTGGATCAAGCGAAGAGAGGTTAAGATTAAGCTTATCGCTAACCGCCATGCTATCAAACAAGTCTGAGGGTTTGATTTCTACGGCTTTATCAAGACGGGTATATTTTGCCGAGGCGGTTACTTTCGGAAGGTACAGATCTTTTGCTGCATCTTGCATATGGCGAGTACGATCGACATTGGCCCGCTCTGCCGCCAAGCCGTCATTATTTTCAACTACAGCGCGCCACGCATCAAAAAAACTGACATTTTGACGAGCAGTATATGGCGTTGCTGTATTGGTTTTATTCTCACCATCAATTGGCGATACCGCAGCTGTCGCTGGCATAACAAAAGATGCACAACATATTAGCAAAGCGATGGGTTTTAGTTTCATTTTGTACCTTTCAGCCCAAAGGTGGCTAGATACTCAACATTTTAGAGTGGAAACTCTAAAATACAACCAAAACACTGAATGCTCAGTTAAATTAATGTAGATAAAAAAAGAGCGGGCTCAGCCCGCTGCATAAAAATCCAAGCTCCTTCAAGGCACAAAAGTATCTTGAGGTAACTTAAATATAAGCCTAATCGACAACATCCTTGTTGCGAGAACCATTACAGAAATGAGATTATCACCACACCATTATACAGAATAGCAACCTGTATAATAAGTGTGACACAGATCACCCTTGGGTAATAATAATAAACTCAATAAGAAACCAGACACCTAGGCGTAATAGGCTGTAATGAACCAAACTTAAATCCTGTTCCAGCAATATAGGCGTCGCATTTATGCAGATTGATTTAGCGCCGCTGATCTTTGAATTATGTGCAATTATTATCAGTGCCGCGATTCTTGGCACACTCTTTTTATATGCCTGCCAGCCCATTATTCTCGCCTATATCGCAGCTGGTATGCTTATAGGGCCACACGGTCTAAACCTTGTTACCAGTGCCGAAAATATTACGCAAATAGGCAACCTTGGGGTGATATTGCTACTCTTCTTAATTGGGCTGAACCTCCAACCTAAAAAGTTACTCAGCCTATTTAAAGAAAGTGCCATCATTACTCTCGGTACTTGTGCGTTTTTCTTTTTAATCACATTGCTGTTCTGCGTATCTATCCAACTATCCGTTATTGATGCCATTATTGTGGCTGCTGCCATGATGTTTTCCAGCACGGTAATTGGCTTAAAGCTCATTCCAACCACGACGTTGCATCACAAGCGCATGGGTGAAGTCATCACCAGCATTCTGCTGGTGCAGGATATCCTCGCCATTAGTGTGATCATCTTTTTCAACATGGGTGACGGGAACATCATGCTATTGTCATTTGTTTTCATGCTTGGCAAATTTGCCATGCTTTGCTTGCTCGCATTTATGGGGGTTCGCTTTCTGATCTTACCGCTATTTCGTCGTTTTGATGTCATTCAGGAATACAGCTTCGTCACAACATTAGCTTGGTGTTTTTTCTGGGCAGAACTCAGTCACCAAGTGGGGCTATCATATGAGAGTGGGGCATTTATTGCGGGAATATCCATTGCAGTTAGCCAAGTCTCGCAGGCTATTTCAGTACACCTAAAGCCCCTACGTGAGTTTTTTCTTATTCTGTTCTTTTTCGCTATCGGCGCAAGAATGACACTGGACCAAGCCAATATCTATGTTTTATGGGGCGGGGTTTTTGGCGTTATACTCGTCGCAGTAAAAGCATGGGGGTTTTCAAAGGCTCTCTCTTTAGCGAAAGAGAAAGACTCGATGAATAGAGAACTAAGTGCAAGGCTGAGTCAAGCCAGTGAGTTTTCATTCTTAGTCGCCTATGCGGCGATGCAAGCTAATTTACTCTCACCCGATGCAGCATTGTTTATCCAAGTGGCCACTATGACCACATTTATCGTTTCAACCTATTGGGTCGTGAAACGCTTTCCAACCCCTATATCTACCGTAAGTAAACTTCGGCAAGACTGAGTTTGTTTACCATGAATGTAGATAGTCCAAGCACCAGTTAAGAATAGCCAAGACCGGGAGTTAGTCGGCAAAGGGTAAATAAGCGTCTAACGCTATTTCACTACCATCAATGTACAGACGGACTAGAGTCGTCGTTGCAAAGCTATTGTCTGATGACTCATTCAATAGCCACGCATCAATATTCTCGAGCCCAAGCTGACTTGCTTGCTGGAAACTACTGTTATCCAAGAAAAGGTATTCACGATGAACAGTGAGATCATAGCGGTTAGCAAGCTTAAACATCTGATCATCAGTTGTTTGTCTACCTAATACTTGCAGACTAGCCAATACATCAAGTTTTTCATCAGCGACATGTAGTTTGGCAAATACATAATTCTGGCGTCGCAAGCCAGCAAGTATCGAATTGTAATTTGCCAACGATAAGGGGGCTCGATATTCGACCCGCTTAACTTTACCATCAATAAAGTGTGCGCTATATAAGCCGGTGTTGAGGTTAAATAAGCTGGTATCATCGAAGCAATACGCGAGGTTTTCAGCATCATCGTCATGATATAACACCGAGCAATCAAACCCTTCAGCAATGGTACTGACATACTTAATATCATCACCGAATGCGATATCTTGCCGCAAGGCAACCTCTCTCGCCGAAACCGAAGAAAAGCCCAAAATCATTATGAGTAAAGTACCCATTTTGATTCTTTGGATTAACACTGATGAGGATAATTTCAATGACAAAGTAAACACTCCATACAAACAACCACCACAGTATAACGATGCTTTAAGCAAACAAAAAAGCAAATAAGAATTTTGTTGTCTAAAGTAAATAGAGCAAATCAGCACATACCAATAACTCTTTTAATGGACATAAAATGAGTACAATCGAAAAACAAGGATTAGAAAACGAATGGTTACTACTACAAAGTCAATTTGATGGGTATGAAAAGTATTCTCTGCTTATTAAGCTACTGAGTATTACCCTCTTGTGCTCGTTTTATTTATTCAGCGATGTCACCTTCTTTACTGTCACCATTTTACTCATTTTGTGGATGCAGGATGCAATTTGGAAAACCTTTCAATCCAGAATAGAACCAAGACTGCTTGGCCTTGAACAATCAATCAAAAATGACCTCGTTGATGAAAAGTATGAGCCTCCATATCAGTTCAACAGCCAATATTATCAGTCTCGACCAAGCCAATTTGGATTAATAAAAGAATATATTTCGCAATCACTCAGACCAACCATCGCTTTTCCACATATTGTATTATTTACCCTTGCGGTGATAGCGTTGTTTGGCTAAGTCACTAGATCTAATCCTTCAATTGATCTTGAAGATAAAAATGCTATAGCGTTCGTTGTTTCAATGTTGAGGAGATATATAAAAAAAAGCTGCAACTCCGTACTACCAGAAAATTGCAGCAAAGCCTACGGTCAGCAGAGTCGTAGTCAGTAAGTGGGTAGTTATCTCGCTACCCTGTCTTGTGCTTTATGTACAGGTCTTAAGCATTACATTGACCAAACATAGTAAATTTGTGATTTCATTCGAATAATAATCCCGCGTATAACATCCAAGAATTGGAGGAAGCTGATTGGCTTTTCAGCACTTATCCATGCCAACCCCACCGAACCCACCGGTATGTCATAACCATCGTTTTCAACAAGCTTAAGTCGGACGAAATGATGTTTGTTCATCACATTCTGTCCTGTGGTTTGGCGAATACTGTCATCACGCGCCAATAGGCTTCCCTGTGCCTCACCTGTTGCTTCAATAATACCTTCAACTTCAGCATTGAAGATTTTTCCCGGATAGACAGCAGAGGTGAATTCAGCTTGTTGCCCAACTTTTACATTGCGAATAGCCTGATGGTTTACCCGCATCAGTACATACTTTTCATTGGTATACATCTGAATTCGTGGCAACGTACCAATGTATTGCCCTTCACGCATAATATAGTTGGTTAAGTACCCGTCTGATGGCGCATGGATTTTGGTGTTATCGAGATTCCATTGTGCCTGAGCAACATTCTCTCTTTCACTCGCGACATTAACGCGTTTACTCTCAACCGTTAACCCTGCTTTTTCTAAAGCAAGCTTTGCTTTGTTTGACGATAATAACGATTTATCAAGTTGTGACTTCAAAGCAACTTGTTGTGCTTTCGCCACTTCTACCGCAGTACGCTGCTCATCCATTTTAGTTTCTGTAATGGTATGCTTCACCACACGGTTTTGCTCTTCGTAGCGTTTGAGTGTGGTTTGCTTCCATTTCAACTCTTCTTCTGCAGCAACTAATTGATGCTTAGAGATTTCAATATCTTTCAGTGCCGCTTGGTAGCTTTCGGCGCTAATCCGTACTTCTTCTTTAGCAATCGACAACGTCACTGCGGCTGCATCTAAGCTGGCTTGAGCTTTATTGAGTGCAATTTGGTATTGCTCATCTTCAATGGTGTATACCAACTGACCTTTGGTGACTTGTTCATTCGGACGAACAAAAATCTGATCAACATTACCCTTTATTTTTGTTGAGCCCGGCCGCAGCTGCACATGTGGGGATTGCACCACTGAACCGCCAGATAAATCCATCGGTGCAAAGGTGATCAAGCCAACCCATACAAACAATAGCCAACCGCCACCACCAAGGTAGGCAAAACTTTGGGTGTACTTATTCCAAGGCATACCCACTAGGCGCAACAGGTATATGAATAATGCCCAAACAGCTAGACCCTCAAGCATTCTCAACCTCCGCGGCAGCAGTTTCGACAGTAGCCTTAACCGTTTTAGTTTGTGCTACTGATGGTGAAGCCAGATCTTGTACTGGTGCGAGCGGATCACTCTCTCCTTTCCAAATATCACGGATCCGACGCAGTGCTTTTTCGCCATCGACAAATGCAATAATGACAGCAACTACCCAAACCCAATGCCAGATAAACCCTATCCATGTTAAAGCGGTGATTAATCCAATTTGATGGTGATCTTTTGTGTGCGCTTTTTGGATTGGTAACTCATGAATTCGCCAAAAACCGTAAACGACGGCGGCAATTGAACCCAGCAGTACAACAGCAGCTACTACGTGCAAAGCAGTATCTACGCCACTATCAACAAAAGGCATGCTGACAAGACTCATAAAACATTCTCCGGTTCCACACAGTTATCTGCACGGATTTAATACGTTGTTTTTATGCATGCCAGTTTGAAGTGTATATAATAAGAGATCTTTCTTTTGGTTAGATTAGGTCACATTTGGTAAGGAAATGATACAATGTGACCATCTCGTAATCACAACAGCAAAGATTTGCCAATGCCAACGCCGCAATCTCTCTTTGATATATCATTCATTCGCTCTGTGTTTATGCAGCCTGTCGCAAAATCACTGGAAAAGCATTATCAAATACAGCTCCACCACCTCAACATACCCAGCCAGCTGATCTCAGAACAAATGACACTCATCCCGTTTGTTGATGTAAATAAATGGCTTGAAGATATAGAAGAGATGGTTGGCGATGCTGCCTATATGGCAACACTCGCCCCCGATTTATCCTTTAATAATATGGATAAACTCGGCGATTGGCTTCTTTCTACCCCCGAGCTGGCATTGTCATTTCGCCGCATTAATTACGGCACTTCTTGCCTACAGTCAGGGGCATCGTTTCACGGTGAGCTTTCAGGAAAGATAATCAAATGGAGTTATGACAACCACTTTTCACAAGGAAGAGGGCGATTACATGACAGCCTGAGAATGGCGATAATGTTTACCAATACTCTCAGGCATTTTATGGGAGCTAACTATGCACCTAAAAACATTGAGATCAGTGGGCCTCGCTGCGGTAACGGAAGGTTTGAAGACTTTTTTGGTTGTAATATTCAATGGAATGCGCCAAGGACAAATGTCTGGCTAGACATTTCCATACTAGAGCACGGTAATACAGAACCTTTTCAATACAACCGACCTATGATGCTATCGAATCTCGAACTGGATGAGTTTTTAAATATGCCACAACCGCATGATACGGCCAAAGTTGTCTATGAAATGATTAACTACGCAAGGTTCTACGGTTACCCCAATATAGACTTTATTGCAGCGCGCTTTAAGCTTTCAAGGCAACAGTTTCAACGCCGATTACATGACTTTGGCTGGAGTTTTACCTCGGTATCAAGCTACGTACTCTGTAATCAGGCTATAAAATATATGCAAAAAGACATACCAATAAAAACCATAGCCTCACAGCTTGGCTACTCCAACGCTCAAAGCTTTAGCAAAGCTTTTAAACGTCAGCGTGGACAAACGCCCACGCAATATAAAGAGAATTTGTTAGAGCGAAGCCGTACTTAGCGATAACGTTACGCTTTGCGAGTACAGCTTAAAGAAAAAGGTTGCTCTGGCGTTATATGGTGGCGCATATCAAACTCAGCACGATCATTGCCATCAAACTGTGGCTGGAAGAAAATTCGATATCCTAATAAATCGCGACGAGAATCATAATTAAACGGGTCGATATTATAATAATCAACCGTTATATCTCGAGCCAGTTCTATCGGCCTTAATACGAACTCCTCGCCGTTATTGTGATAGCTATAATTCACAGACAAGGTAAATTCCAATACAACTTTATTATTTTCTTTGTTTCTCAGCCACTCTTGAGAAGAGATCGTACCGTTAGTATGAAAGGTATAGCTCGTCCACTCCTGCACACCATTTGGTGTATCCGTACGCTGACAACGCCAAGTACCGCCTTCTAAATCTGGTGTAGCTTGAACACCAAAGGCCGTAACTCCTGCAATTAACATCCCTATTGCTAATATTGGCTTCATCCTATCACCCAAAAAATATATTCCATTACAATAGTTTATAGCAGCTAATACCCACCATTGACATAACAATGTTTAATGCGCATATCAAAAAGGGAGGCATAGCCTCCCTTTACAATAAAACTTTCAGCTATTAGCCAGGATTAAAAACGATAATCTACCGACCACACAACCTGCTGAGAGTAATCAATTTTTGTATTATTCTCGCTGTAGTCTTGATCTAAATAACGGTATGTTAGATCTGTTGACCAGCTGTCATTGATTTCATACATGGCACCAACTTGCCCACCCCAAACGAAATCTGTTGAGCTTTTACCATCAATTTTACTATCAGCAAAACCTGTTGATACACCAGCAAACAAGTTAACGTTCTGATGCACTGGAAGTAAATAATCATAAGAAGCTAAGAACATATTTTGTGATGACTTATCCATGTAGCTATATGTACCCATCACTCGGTGATGGTCATTCAAAATAGCACCACCACGTAATTGGTACGTTGCATCTTCACCGTTTTGAGCACCTTCCCCTTTAATGGTATCTTCTTGATAACCAATACCACCACCAATAAACCATTGAGCATCAGCAGCCAAAACAGGAGAAGCAGCGAAAACAGCTAGTACAATTGTTGATAGCGCAGTAATTTTTTTCATTTATAGCTCCTTAGACTTTCGGTTACGCATACTCTATAAAGCAGTAACCCAAAGAAATATTTATCTAGATTGTTTGCTCGCTATTTACGTTACACCTTTAACCTGTATGGAAACTTAAAATAAAAAACAATGTTTTATAGTCTGAATGGTCGCTGAATATGGATTGTAAAGATTTTAGGGTATGGCATTAAACCCATTGAATACTGGGTAAATAATTCATCTTTATACCCAATATTGATGAATAAACACTGAGACTTTTAGACGACGAAAGCCAGCCCATTAAATCATTTGATAAAAATACGTTCAGTGTTTTAAATAAAACTTACAAAATTAGTTCAGTTGGCGATTTTTATTTATCGGCAAATACAAAAAGAGGGCTAAAAAGCCCTCTTCGTTATTCATTAGCTAAAACGTCATTAGAATTTGTAATCAAGTGACCAAACGACTTGTTGAGTGTAGTCAACTTTATTGGCTAGCTTGTCATAGTCCTGATCAAGCACACGGTATGTCAGATCTGTCGACCAATTATTATCGATGTTGTACTGAGCACCAACCTGGCCACCCCATACAAAATCAGTTGAGTCAGCCTTAAAGCCTGTTGCCTTATTTTTAACCGCATTATCAGCAAAACCTGCAGTCACACCAGCAAACAAATTAATGTTTTGGTGAACAGGGATCAGGTAATCATAAGATGCAAGGAACATATTTTGTGTTAATTCACGCTGACCTAATAAACCATTGATATCGTCGCTGAAATAGCTATAAGTACCTGTCACACGGTGGTGATCGTTAATGATTGCACCAGCACGTAACTGATAAGTCACATCTTCTGCATTGTTTGATGATTTAAAGCCACCAATGTCTTGTTTTACCGAATCGTTCTGGTAACCAATACCACCACCAACAAACCAATCAACATTGTTAGCAAGTGCAGGTGCTGCAGATAAAGTGGCTAGAATAAGAGTTGAAGCTACTGCGTACTTTTTCATAATTATTTTCCTACTTCCTTCGTAATATGCGGCAACTCAGTGCTTGCCGTTTCAATAATGCACACTGTACAGAATAAACCTGAACCCAACCTTAAGAATAGAAAACACTGTTTTATTGTAATTAATTATTAATAGAAGTAGGAAAAAACTTCACAAACTCATGAGATTCCAATATGCGAAGCCTTGCTTGGTGGCAAACCAAAATAACGCTTAAATTCACGGCTAAATTGGGTTGGGCTTTCATAGCCCACTTTCACTGCCGCAACATTTGCCGGCATCCCTTCTTGCGCCATCATGGTTTTGGCGCGATTTAATCGAATTTTTTTAATGTATTGCAACGGTGGATCTGTCACAACTTGCTTAAATGCTCGGTGAAAAGCTGACACACTCATTCCAGCCATTGCAGCTAAATCATCAATCGACAGTTTTTGCTCATAGTTAAGCTGGACGTGATTAATGACCTTAGATACGCGTGCTAACGTTGTATCGTGCTTACTGTACTGCGCGAGTAAGTAGCCCTGCTCGCTTTTCAACAACTGATAATAAAACTCACGCAGGAGCTGTTTCCCTATTACTCTTGCGTCTAATGGGCTATCTAAGCAGCTAAGTAAGCGGCAGATGCACTCTTGAATGGCTGGCGTAATTGGGGTTACAGCCACACCACGTCCATTGTCAAAATCACTTACAATACTGTGGCTTTCTTGGCTCTGAGCATACTGCTCAACCGTATCAACCAACTCTTGAATCACAGTAAGATCAAAATCAATATCCAACCCGATTAATGGCTCTTGCTCTGAAGCAAAAGTCTCACAAGCGATTGGATATGGTGTTGATACTATCAGACAATTTTCAGTGTCATATTCAAACTGATAGTCATTTAGGTGGCCAACCTTATTGCCCTGCAAAATAACCACTACACCTTGTTGGTACATCTGGGGTGTCAGCTTATGGTATTTATTAATTCTAAATAGCCGTACCCCTGATAATTCAGTATCAACAATGCCCGGCTCTGCTGAAAGGCCAAAGTAATGACATAAATCGTTCGCCTTCAGTGCACATTGGTTCATAAAGCATCTCCGTTCAAGGTGTCGCTTCACATTATCGAAGTCGCAGTAGTGATAGATCAAACCATTTCGTGCTAAAAAACAGAATTAGGCAATAAATGAATAAAATTAGGCAAGACCCGACTACGCTTCTACAGCGTAATGTGGCCAACTATGACCAAGAGCACATTATTAGAATCTTCAGCCCTTCGTGTCTCGCTAATACGATTTTAACTACAGTAATTTAGTACTATCAATTGCCTTTGCTCAATAGCAGTTGAACCTTTTATTTTTACCGGTTTCAGCAGCACATCGGTTATGGTATTGTCTTTGTAAGGAAACCGGTTACATTGCCTGCAATATTAGTTCTGCTGGCTAAAATAATTCATAACAAACCAACCGGCCAGCATTCATATAACGAGAAATATACATGGCAACAATAAACGACATTAGTAAAATGGTTGGAGTGTCGAAAGCGACCGTATCTAGAGCCATTAATGGTACAGGTCAAGTTAGTGACAAAACCAAAAAGGCCATTTTTGAAGCTATGGACGAACTTAATTTTCGCCCTAACTCCTTAGCTCAAGCCCTTGCTACCAATAAATCTAATAGCATTGGTCTGGTTTTATCCGATTTTGATGGTAACTACTTCGGCCGCTTGTTAAAACAAGCCTCTCAAACAGCTGAAAAAACAGGGAAGCAACTCATTGTGACGGATGGTCACAATAGTGCTAAACGAGAGAAAGAGGCAATTCAATTCCTCGCCGATCGTAAGTGCGACGTAATCATTTTGTACACGAGAAAAATGTCTGTCGACGACATCATTGAACTTAAACGCTCGATTTCAATCCCAATCGTCAATGTAGGCCGAGATTTGCCTACATCAGCAGGCTATGCCATTGGTTTTGACCACAAACACGCGGCACAAATTGCTATTGAGCATTTAATAGAACTTGGCCATGAAGACATCATTTATATCGGCCCTGAGCCCAAAACGCCAACGACTGAACTTCGACTCCAAGCTTTTGAAGAAACACTTGAACAGCACAAATTCACTGCGCAGGGTCGACACTTCGTTACTTCAGGCTTTACTGTCTATGGTGGTTATGAAGCATGCCAAGAACTCCTTAAGAGCAAAGTTTCATTTAGCGCTATTTTTGCTGCTAGTGATGATATTGCAATCGGTGCGATGAAGGCGCTATCAGAAGCTGGTATAAAGGTACCGGAGCAAGTCTCTATCGTCGGCATCGATAATGAAGAGAAAAGTGCCTTTGTAACGCCTTCGCTAACGACAGTCGAACTACCGATAAAAACCATGACCCTGCACGCAATGCACATCGCGCAGCAACTCGCAGAAGGTGAACCTGTTACTAATGGCTCAAAAACCTTCACAGGTGAGCTCATTTTACGTCATTCAGCTACCGCAAAAAAATAACACGTCCTAAGCTCAAGAGGTCGGCTATGGCCTCTCTGCTTCCTACCTTTACAACTACACACTTCACTGCTCTGCCGCCAATTGCATGCTTTTTGCATAGTTATGCAAATAAAATATGCAGCTAGCCGAGTTCTGTCTAGAATTAAAATGCTAACCCGCAAACATACTCAAAGAGGCTCATATGAAGTGGTTTATTTCTATCTCTATGGCTGCTTTTATTGCTTTACCTGCCATGGCGACAAAAACACAAACTCCAGTACTCAAAGATGTGCAACAAGCTTGTGAATTAAAACGAGTGACACATCAATGCAGTATCGTTAATGAAAGTAAAGTCGAGAAAGGGCTCTGTATCGATGCTAAACGATATGGTTTAATTTGCTCACAAAGGAAAAGTGTCAATCTTTAGTCTTGCTTCTTTTCGTTTCAACCAATAAAAAGAGCAGCTATGGCTGCTCTTTTTACTGTATAAACTAGCCTGTTGCCTTACCACCAAGCTTCCCACATTGCACCCACTGCAAATGTATCTCGGTCAATATCAGCCGTTTTACGAGAGCCTGTATCTGCGTCTACTTTGTTTTCAGCTTCACCAACGGTGGCATAGAAACGTAGCATAGGACGATCTGAAGCACTATTGCCAATACTAATATTCTGCGAAAGAGTTACTTTCCATGCGGAGTTTTCATCAGACTCATCATAATCAACTAATGAATAGCCCGCTTCTAACCAAGTAGAGTGCACATCTGTCCACGCATAGGTTGGACGAACAATTGCAGTATAGTTTGTGCGATTAATTGCTTTATCGTCACCATCATAACTGTGGTAACCAGCAAGATATTCAACTGCAGCTTGGTTATTAATATCAAATACCCCATCAACACTGACATACAAAATAGTTAGGTCATCGGTTTTATTAAATACCGACGTATCGGAGTTATCTGAATAACGAACCATGAAGTTGTGGCCATTATAATCTAAGACTGCGGCTACTTGATAAGCAGTAAGATCTGCATCTTCTCTTTCATCTAAATCTTCTCTGCTTTCTACTTTATCAGAAGAGAAACCGTAGTTCGCATAAAGTGTTAAACCAAGATCTTCCGTTAGGCTAATGCCATGAAGTTTAGTGGTAATCGCATAATTACCGCTATCACCTGTACCTTCACTACCGACGGCACCGACAGCACCCACATCAAGATATACGCCACCAAGGTTCAGGTTATAGAAACCACCCCCCTGACCATCGTGAGACATCCAGAAGTAATCGTTAATCCCTTGCTGTGGACGCTGATGGAAGTCTCGACCCGCCCAAATATAAAGGTCTGGTTGAGAGGCAAACACATTAGATGCACCTGCATAGAACTTTTTCAACGAAACATCGCCATAATCACCGTCGTCTTTCCACCAGTTTTCCAGCATCACCACAACATCCCAATTAGTGCCATTGCTGCCATCAAAACCTTTTGAAAACTGGAACTCGCCGCCATTTGCCTCGTTACCTAATCGGCCAGCAGCACTGTCAGACATCTGCCCATCAGCCCTAACATAATCGTTGCCATTATCAGCATAATGCAGACCATAACGAGCATAGCCCGTAAAAGTTAAATCATTATTTGAATCAGCCTCTTCTGCAAAAATTGACGTGCTTGCCAAAAGTGTAGATATAACTACGGCTAATGGTAATAGTTTCATTATTTTACCCCTAAGAAAATTAAAGATGTAATAAGCTCTCACACGACATTTGTCGTATGACTTTTAATTTGCAATTGAAATAAATTAAGTTCTATTTATATTTATTTTTTCTTAATTTATAGGTACACCTACTCAATAACTATATAGAAAGAAGATGGCTTAATATATTTTAAACAAGGCCCTAACGGGCCTTATTAATTTCATGATTATTTAGTTTGTAATGCTCGATGGATATCAATTAGCTCAGCAATTAGATCTTTTGCTAGCATCGCTGTCATTATATGATCTTGAGCATGAACCATAATAAGGTTCACTGGTACTTTCCCTTCGCCTTCATCTAAGCCAATCAACTGCGTTTGTACATCATGAGCACGCTTTGATGCAGCTGCAGAGCGCTCAAGGCAATCATCGACCTTCGCCCAGTCTCCAGCTTTTGCCGCACGTAACGCATCCATCGCAGATGACTTTGACTCACCAGCATTGATAATAAGTTCCATAACAGTGCCTTCTAGCGCTTCACCCGTTAATAGACTCATGTTCTCTCCCATGCTTTTAAATGCCTTTATTTAGACATCGTAATAAAATGATAAACAGCACCAATAAGACCAGAGTCATTATTAAACTTTGCTGATTCAATCGTCACATAATCTGAAACCAATGTATCTTTTATTGCTCGTTCATGATTAATGATATTCTGAAACTTATCTGTTATCTTTTCTAATATTTCACGGCGTTCGCTTATCGCGCCACCAATAATTATTTTCTCTGGGTTTAAAATGAAAGTCAGGTTATATAAACCGATTGCTACATGCTCATAGAATGATTCAAGAACCCCCTGCGCAATAGCATCGCCCGCTTTGGCAAAGCTGAACACATCTCGTCCAGACACTTCTTCAAGGGTGAGCCCCCCTTTACGGAGTACATATTGACGCCTTAACCCTTCTTTAACCGAAGCGGTAAAGCTCATCGTGGCGGGCAACTCTTGGTTGGTAAACAAATCACGCGTTAACATATAGCCGAATTCACCAGCCATATACCTATGACCTCTGACCAGTTGATTGTTGAAGTATATTGCGCCCCCAACCCCTGATCCTAAAGTGATACAGAGAAAATTCTCTGAATCAATTGCATTTCCTAACCATTTCTCAGCCAGAGCTACACAGTTAACGTCATTCTCTAGCTCAACAGGCATTGCGAGTTTGCTTGTCATGATGTCTTTAAAGTTAATACCATAAAAGTCATCTATCGCGCCGCCTGTTTGCATATAGCCTGTATCAACATTAACGAAACCAGGCAATGAAAAGGCCGCACCTTCAAACTTATAACGGCGGCTGTACTTTTCCTTAATCGCGACAAGGCAATCAATAATAGCCTCACCGTTTAGCTCAGTCTCAACCTTGTCTTTATGCAGAATTTTGCCGTCTTGGTTAAGCACGCCATATTTAATGTTGGTGCCACCAATATCGTAAGCGAGATACAATTGCTCTTGTTTCATCATCATAAACCCAGTACTACCTATCGCTTTAAGTTCTCACCACGTGTTGCGATGACGTCTTTAAACCAATGGAATGACGCTTTTTTCTTACGCGCTAAGCCGTTTTGATGGTCAACATAAATAAAGCCGTACTGCTTTTTATAACCGTTTAACCAACTCAACAGATCAATCGCTGACCATGCGTAATAACCTTTGATATTCACGCCACTATCGATGGCAGCTTTTACCGCGACCAAGTGGTCATTGATAAAGTTAATGCGTGGAATATCGCAGACCTCACCTTCAATGATAGGGTCTTCATCACCTAAACCATTTTCAGTGATATAGAGCTTAATCTGACCATATTGCTCTTTGAGCATTTCTAGGCCAGATACAAAGCCTTCTGGTGAGATTTCCCAATCCCATTTGGTATAGCGCTTATTATCCATTTTTACTGTTCGGTAAACGCCATCAAAACTTGGGTTACCTGGCGAGCCTGTTGAATTTTCACGGGTTATTTCTTCACCTTCAAAAGAAGCATCAATTTTTTCAACGCGCTGTGGCTGATAATAATTTAGCCCCATGAAATCATTTAGCGGTGCTGCTTGAGCAATTGTATCTAGCTCTTCTTGTGTCCAGTCAGGCACATAGCCGAGTTTTTCAAGTTCGTGAACCACGTATTCAGGATATTTACCAAGCAAGATAGGATCATAGAACCAGTTAGTACTAAATTGATTTGCATGCATTTGTGCGAACTGATTTTCTTCTGAGTCATCAACGCCAAAAGCTGGACTAAAGACATGGCTCAAGCCAATTTCACCAAATTGATTCAGTTTCTTATACTCAATCAATGCCAGAGCATGTGCATAAAATACATTGTGTGTGGCTTGGAAATATTTCTTGGGATCATTGGTGATACCCGGAGGGTGTGCACCAGCAAGGTAGCCTAACGCGGTAAACACCACGGTTTCATTAAAGGTAATGAAGTGCTTTACACGGTCGCCAAAGGCTTCAAAACACACCTTGGCATACTCTACGTAAGCATCGACTGTTTTCTTATTTAACCAACTGCCATCTTTTTCTAGCGGTAACGGTAGATCCCAGTGATACAAGGTAACAAAAGGAACGATGCCATGTTTTAGGCACTCATCAATCAGGTTATTATAAAACTCAATACCCTTTTGATTTATTTCTCCAGTACCATTAGGCAAGATGCGTGCCCATGAAATTGAGAAGCGATATGACTCTAGCCCCATCTCAGCCATTAGCGCAATGTCTTCTTTATAGCGATTGTAATGATCAACCGCGACATCACCATTTGTACCTTCAAAGGTTTTACCCGGGATCTTAGTAAATTCATCCCAGTTTGTTAGACCTTTTCCATCTTGGTCCCATGCGCCTTCAACCTGATAAGCTGCTGTTGCTGCACCAAATAAGAATTCATTTGAAAACTTCATTTTAACCTCTTTATCATTTTAGATTAATACACACACCTGAATATTATTAAGTGCGCACATCAATAATATTAATTAATTTAATAGCGCTAAAGCATCATCAAGAATTTTTTCACCTTTCAACATACCGTAATCAAGCATATCGATGACTTCTACTTTCTTACCAATTGGGTCAGCTAGTTTCTGTAACTCATCTTGCTTAAATCGAATTTGAGGGCCCAATAAGAAAATATCGTATTCCGTTAAATAATCAGAAATAGTTTCAACACCATGCGCTTCAATATGGACATCAAGTCCTTTTGTTGCTGCTGACTCTTTCATTTTTTTAACAACCATTGACGTTGACATACCAGCTGCACATAGAAGTAGAATTTTTTTCATTTTAATCACCTTAATAATTCGTTTATATATTTATTTAGTTTCAGATTGAAGTGCTAATTTATCTTGATATTTAAAGAATGGTAGATAAACACATACGGTCATCACGAAGATACAAACTTGAAGTAAAGCAGCACTCCAACCACCAATTATAAAACCACTTAATATCATTGGCGTAGTCCAAGGAACTTGTACCGCAGTAAACGGGCCAACAAAACCAAAGTTGATTGCACTATAAACCATGACGGCAGATGTCACTGGCGCAAGAACAAATGGAATGAACATAATTGGGTTAAAAATAATCGGCGTTGCAAAAATAATCGGTTCATTGATATTGAACACACCAGGAATAAAGGACAAACGACCAAGTTGTTTATATTGTGCCGAACGGGCAAACATGACCATACAACACACAAGCCCGAAGGTAAGGCCAGAGCCACCCACCGTAATAAATTGGTCTACAAATTGGTTAGTTACAATTTTTGCATTATCACCAGCAATTAGCGCTTCACCTGCTGTAACCAGAGTTTGGTTATGTAGTGCATTAGCCGTAACAATTGGCCCCATGATTCCCATAACGATAACTGGACCATGAACACCACACCACCATAGGAGTGATATAAGCAATGCGATACCGACAGCACCAAAGAATGAATCTGACATGCTTTGAAGTGGTGTTTGAACAATAATGTAAATAGCTTCAATAAAGGTTTTATCAAATACAACATCAAAGAAAATATAAGTAGAAAATGCTAACAAGATAATAATAAAACCAGGAATTAATGACTTAAATGCATTAGATACACCTTCTGGCACACTGTCTGGCAATTTTATTACCCAGTTACGATGAAGTACTTGTGCATATATCCAGCCAACAGATAAGCCTATTATAATTGCTGCAATCATACCCTTACCACCTAAAAAGGCTTTTGGTATAACGCCCCCAACTTGAGTACCATCAGGTGCAATAACAAAGGCATTAAGTACTATTAGCATCGACACTATCGCCAAAACGCCAGCATTTATACCATTATGCCCTTCATATTTAACATAGGTGAAGGCAATACCAAAGGCGCCTATCAAAGCTAATATATCAAAGGTTGAACCAACAACTTGAAATAATGGTGTAGCCCAACTTTCACCAAAAATCCCAGCCATAAATTCGTTATAACCATCAATCGGAACAAATGCAATAAGCAAAAACACTGAACCAATAATTGTTAAAGGCATCGTTAACATGAAGCCTTCTTTAATTGCAGTAATTGGTTTGGAATTAACAAATTTTAATATTGTGGGCAGGAATCGATTTACTCTATCCATAAGCGTCGTTTGCAAATTTGCAGCTTGGGTACTCATTGCTCCGTTCTCCGTTTTAAATTATAAGTTCTAACCTGATGACAAAAGAGTAACCGGTTACAGTAACCGGTTACAGAGTTAGATATTGAGTATTTGATCAGTTTCACAAAGAAATTTAATTAAAGTGAATTATTGCCTTTGTGGCACACGCATACCCTATGAGCATGGTGATATACCTCACACATTTGATTTGGTGATAATGACCAAATTTATAAAGCAGTGGTTATTGCGGCTATGTGTTGTTTTTCTTAGTAGAAATAGGCAAGTATTAAACAGAATTGTGCATTACATATTCTAAATGACTGGCATAAACTAGAGCCATCAACACAAAGTATCACTCGCATTACATTTATCGATACATAAAACACTGGAGTTGTTCATGAATAAATTTACCTACCAGAATCCTACCCGTATTCATTTTGGTGAAGGTCAAATCGCAGCTATCACTAACGACATCCCGAAAGACAAAAAAATCTTGGTGACCTACGGCGGTGGTTCAATTAAGTCAAATGGTGTTTATGAACAAGTAGTTAAAGCCCTAGAAGGTCATAACTGGGGGGAGTTTGCTGGTATAGAGCCAAACCCACAGTACGACACTCTGGTACAAGCCGTAGAAAAAATCAAAACAGAAGGTTTTGATTACCTGCTCGCTGTGGGTGGCGGCTCTGTGGTTGATGGCACCAAATTCATCGCAGCGGCGGCAGCTTATCAAGGTGAAGACCCTTGGAATATTTTAGCCCAGCAGCACCCTGTTGAAGCGGCGATTCCACTGGCATGTATTCTAACACTGCCAGCGACAGGCTCTGAAAGTAATTCAGGTGCGGTTGTATCCCGCGGTAAAGACAAACTGGCATTCATGACACCGAAAGTACAACCGCAATTTGCTGTGCTTGATCCAACAACGACGCTTAGCCTATCACCACGCCAAGTTGCAAATGGCGTCGTTGATGCTTATGTGCACGTCATGGAGCAGTACCTAACTTTCCCAGCGAACGCCAAAGTGCAAGATCGCTTCGCAGAAGGCCTGCTATTAAACCTGATTGAAGAAGGCCCGAAAGCACTGGCAACACCTGATGATATTGATGTACGTGCCAATATTATGTGGACAGCAACTCAAGCCCTGAACGGCCTGATCGGTGTCGGTGTTCCTCAAGACTGGACAACCCACATGATTGGTCACGAACTAACGGGTAATTACGGTATCGACCATGCCCGTACTCTAAGCATTGTACTGCCAGCAGTCATGTCTGAACGTCGTGAAGATAAAGAAGGTAAGCTTCTTCAATATGCAGAGCGCATTTTCGGTATCACTGAAGGTACTACCGATGAGCGTATTGATGCGGCGATTGCCCAAACCATCAGCTTCTTCCAGCAAATGGAAGTACCAACCAGCTTAACTGATGTTGAACTAGGTAATGATGACATTGACACGCTTGTCGCTAGCCTTGAAAAACACGGCATGATGGTTCTCGGCGAACATGGCAATATCACTATCAAAGATAGCCGTGCGATTTTAGAAGCCGCGTTATAATTTCTCTCCTCTAGGATCAAAAAGCCCGACTACCGGAAGGTAGTCGGGCTTTTTATTCATCAGCTTTAGCAAAGATTAACGAACAATCAAGCCAAGTAAAATACCAACAACACCGAAGTCAGCATCACTGAATGTAGTATTGGCAAAACCTAGGTCACCCAGTACAGGTAGCAGGAATACCGGAAGGAAGGTAATGAGTAAGCCTTGAGCAAATGCACCAAGCATTGCACCACGACGACCACCCGTTGCATTACCGAATACACCTGCTGCAGCACCTACGAAGAAGTGTGGTACAACACCAGGAATAATCACCGTTAAACCCATGATGTAAAGCAAGAACATACCGAACAGGCCTGCAGTAAAGCTTGATAAGAAGCCAACCAAAACCGCATTTGGCGCATAAGGGAACACTACCGGGCAATCAAGCGCTGGTTTTGCATTTGGTACCAGCTTGTCCGAAATACCTTTAAAGGCCGGTACGATTTCTGCGATAACCATACGTACACCTTGCAAGATAACGTATACGCCAGCAGCAAAAGCAATTGATTGCATTAATGCAAACATAAACCAGTGCTTACCACCGCTAACTTCGCGAACAAAATCACCACCGGCAAACAGACARGTAATAATGAAGATAATACCCATAGTAAATGAGATCGCGACCGGTGTATCACGCAAGAACAGTAGACTCTTAGGTACATCCATATCTTCCGTTGAATGCTCTTTGTTACCGAACTTACTACCAATAAAGCCCGCAAGAACATAAGACAAGGTAGAGAAGTGGCCAATTGCCACATCATCAGAACCTGTTACCTGCTTCATGTACTTATGCGCAATTGCAGGGAAGAATACCATTACAGAGCCAACAACTAACGAGCCTAACGCAATCAAAGGGACGCCAGACATACCGCTAGAAGACAGAATCGCTGCAACCATCATCGACATAAACAAGGTATGGTGGCCTGTCAGGAAGATGAATTTCCAGGGGGTTAAACGGGCAATCAGAATATTAACCAACATTGCAAAGAACATGATCATTGCCATTTCTTTACCGAAGGCTTCTTGTGCAATCGACACAATCGCTTCGTTGTTTGGTACGACGCCTGTAATACCGAATGCTTCTTGGAATATCGTGGCAAAATCACCTAACGACGTGACAACCAAACCAGCACCTGCACCAAGGATCACAAAGCCCATAATGGTCTTCACTGTGCCCTTAATACATTCTGTAACGGGTTTCTTCTGTGCAATCAAACCGATCAATGCGATCAGGCCGACAAGGACGGCTGGCTCAGCCAGCACGTCATTCATTAAAAAGCTAAAGAATTCCATAGCGACCTCTTAAAGAGCACCTAGCTCTTGCAATGCAACAGACAAACGCTCTTTCATCGCATTTTTATCAACCATGTTGGCTAACGATACAATTTTACCCTCAACACCCTGTGCAATTAGCTGCTCAGTAATATCATTTGTGCCGATAAAAATATCGCAATCAGTACCTTTTGCAGACCCTAAATCAATGTGGTCGACATTCGCATCAACATTCAAATCTTTAATGATGCTTTTAATGCTCATTTCCATCATAAGACTAGTACCAAGACCGTGACCACATACAACCATAATTTTCATAATGTTCTACCTTTCTACGTTTTGCACGGGCTTATCGCTACTGGTATAGCCGTGCTTATATTGGATTGTTCGTTATCAGCTAAGCCTAACGCTCAGCTAAATGAGTAATTAATAGGTTTCGATGATCTGACGAATCGTGTCTACATCTTTCGCTTCACAAATGGCAGCAATATGCTCTTCATTCATGAATAACTCTGCCAGCTGAGCAATAGCATCTACATGGCTGTTACTATCGGTTGCCGCTAAAGTCACCAATAGTTTTACTGGATCATTTTCATCAGCATCAAAATGCACGCCGCTACGGATCACAGTGAGACCCAGAGATAGCTTATTCACGCCATCTTCAGGACGAGCATGTGGCATTGCCATACCAGGGCCTATTACGTAGTAAGGCCCCATTTCTTCATGTGAACGGAAGATAGCCTCTACATAGCTTGGTTCAATATTGCCTTTATCGATTAAAGGCTGGCAGGCCAACTCAATCGCTTGCTGCCAATTTTCAGCAGTGTCATGAATACTGATCACATCGTGGGTAAGAAGTTCTTTAAGCATGTTTCTACTCTTTCATTGCATCAATAACCTGTCGGAATGGCGTCACTTTAACCGTCACGCCAAGACAATAAAGCGATCAAAGTCACATTTGGTAGCGCTATCTGATAGCGCTACCAAAATTTGTGATAGCGCTATCATTTTTGAATATCACACTTGGCGAGAACTGATTGGAACAACAGAATGAACAAGGTTAGAATAGTGGGTTCGTTGATAATCCACGTTACAAAATGATAATTAATTGTTTTAATTACAAAATACCATTGCCAATGAAAAATCATTCGCAATGTTATTTTAAAAGCTTCAGGAGATTCGATGGCTGAGCCTCGAAAACGTCGTAGTACAGGAAAAGTAACCCTTGCCGATGTCGCTAAACTTGCGGGTGTAGGGTCGATGACGGTATCTCGGGCACTACGTACCCCCGATCAAGTGTCTGATAAACTACGTGAAAAAATTCAACAAGCCGTCGATGAGTTGGGCTATATCCCCAACAAAGCGGCAGGTGCACTTGCATCAGGGCAAAGTGATACTATCGCGATTATCCTCCCATCATTCACAGAGAAAGTGTGTGCTAACTTTATCGCGATGTTCCAACAAGCCATCGTGCGAAGTGGTTACCAAGTACTCATCGGCTATAGCCATGACTCAATGGAACAAGAAGAAAACCTGCTCACCAGCATGCTCGCCAATAACCCTGCGGCAGTTGTCCTATTTGGCAGTGAGCATTCGGCAAAATCGCGAAAGTTACTAGAAAGTGGCGAGTGTCCAGTTTTAGAGGTAAACGAGATCACCCCGCTTGCCGTTGATCTCAATATTGGTATTGATCATTATCAAGCGGCAAAAGCCATGACTCGCCATCTCATAGAACAAGGCTATAAAAATATTGGTTTTATCGGCGCACATGGCGATCAAGCTATCCTGAACAAGCAGCTACGTGGCTGGCAAGCGGGGATGATTGAAGGGTATCTCACCCCAGATCACTTTTTAACGACCCATGAAGGGGCGAATTTAGCACTTGGTTGTGAAGGCGTCGCAAAACTACTGCTTCGCCAGCGAGAACTCGATGCATTGATTTGTAACCATGAGGAGATTGCGCTTGGTGCCCTTTTTGAGTGCCAGCGACGCCTAGTAAAAATTCCAGAATCAATTGCATTAACCTGCCTTGATGGCTCGGTAATTTGTGCCCAAAGCCACCCTAATATTACCGCGATTCAGATTGATTACGAAGCGATGGGCAGTCAAGCTGCACAATTACTTCTCGATAAGCTTAATGGTAATGGCGCGGAATCACAGTTGACTGCTGTTGATATTGGCTTCAAGCTAATCCACCGTGCAAGCAGCCACAAAACAACACCTTAAACGAACCTTTATCGCATTAGGCATCGTTTATTTAGCTTTTGCGAGTAACTCCCCTTGAACTGAATTGGTGGAAGCCACAATAATACTTCCACCTTTAATCAAATCGATAATTTCTCGATTTTTTTCAGGTGGTAATGCAGGACAGCCCCAGCTCCAACCAATAAAGTTATTCTGCTCTAAAAATGAGGGCGAGGCATAATTAGCACCGTGGATCACGATATATCGCTTGCGAGCATTGTCATTCAGCCCTTTCGATAAGCCATCTAGACGCAAAGAATAGCCATATTTACCGTAATAGGTTTCAGCTGTTTTGTAGATTCCCAGCGAGGTTTGCTTCGAATTAACCGTATTAGAGAAACGTTCAGCAACCGCCCCCTTACCGCTAGCAATCCCATGGGTTGTATAAGTATGGTACATCAACTCTTTGTCTAATAGGTTGATGACATAGAATCGGCGCTCGTTGGAAGGACGACTAAAATCGATGATGACCAGATTGGGATTCGCACCAATCGCTTGCTCCATGTAGGCTTCTACTCCTTCACGAAACAGCTCATAATCAAGGACACCCCGCAGTTTTGCTGCTTGGTATACATCCGTCGCAAGTCGATCGATATATTTCTCGCTTGCGATGGTATTGGTTGAAAACAACAATAAAAATAGGATTGTTCTGATCATACTTTCTTTACGTCAATGTGATTTTTTTATCTTCTGATAACCTTATTAATAATAACAGATATTGACGTAATGGCTTTTTATTTGAGTTCATTAGTAGCAGTCAGCGTAAATTTATCCTAACCCGTTAAATAATTTTGCTTTCCACCGCGTTGAGTTACTGGTCTGGACTCACTCCCTATACTTTATTAAGGCGCTTAATCTATATGCTCTTCTAGAATTAAACCAAACACCCACTCACACATACTGGTGAAAAGGGGAGAAAATGAAGTACTTCCTTGCCATTCTTTGCCTTATCGCGACAACCACAGCGAATGCTGTGCCCTACTCTAGCCTCTATAAAAGCCATAGAGAGTTCAACTATGATGACTTGGTTATTGAAGTTCAAGGTTACAAAGTCCCTACCCGTGCTGCTTTCAGGGGCTGGGTGTTAATGAATCATAACGAGGACATTATTGCAGAGGCTTATAACTACTTTATTGAGCAAGGTGTGAAAGAAACAATGCCCTTACACTTAGTGCTTCTTCAAGGTACAGATTGGCGCGTTAGCAATACGACGATATTCAACCTGCCCAAAAGGACAAACTGGGACAATATGATACGTACTTTGCTGTTCATCCAAAAACATGTTTCTCCTAAAACTGGCTTACTAATCCCCGTTTCTGGTGACCGCAGCAAAGAATACAACATACATGCCGGCGGGGCACCTAGGAGCTCTCACCTTGACTTCTGTGCACTTGATTTGGTTCCAATCGACAATATATCAAGACCAGAATTACATAAGATCCTCCAAGAAATCTATCGTACTGTCGGTAAGAAAAATAAAATGGGGCTAGGACTTTATAGCGGAGTGCGCTTTCACATTGATACCTGTGGTCACCGCCAGTGGTAGGAAATACAATACTGAAATAGCAGCAGCCACAAGGCTGCTGCTATAGAGGGGGAATTTTTTCGATACACTCTCAATCAATGAAAGTATATATCTGTATATAATTAGACGCGATCTTGGCGGAAGCAAGTCACATCGACTTCCACTTTTACATCAACCACTAAATCACACACCATGCAAATACGAGCGGGCGGATTTGCACCGAAGAACTCTTTAAACACCTTATTAAACGACTGGAAATACCGAGAATCAGTCAGAACAACCTTAACATGTACAACATCTTCTAAACCATAACCAGCTTCTTCCATGATATCGACACAGTTTTGAATCGCAAGACGGGACTGATCCACAATCCCCCCTTCTACGACTTCACCGTCGAGCATTGGTGTTTGTCCCGAGACATATAAAAAACCACCAGCCTGTGTCGCACGCGCAAACGGTAGGTGTTGACCACCCGTACCTGTACCACCTTCAACACCGTAACGAATAATCGCCATTGCTTTTTCCTTTAATTATCCTTGTAGGTACCCTACAAAACGTTGAGGGAGCGCTGAGTCATCAGGCCATGACGACCCAGCGCAAATAGCCTAGCCAACGGCTAAGACTATGCTTGCCTCTTATATAAATCGATAAATTCTTGCGCTAGATCTTTCATCAACACAGCATTCATGAGGTGATCCTGAGCGTGAACCATCACTAACGTGACAGGCACCTTTCCTTCACCTTCATCTAAGCCAATCAGTCGAGTTTGTACGCCGTGTGCCAAGCGCAAAAACTTGCCGCATTCTTCCATCGCAACATCAGCTGCTGCGAAGTCATTATTTTTGGCGTAGTGGATTGCCGACATTGACTCACTTTTGGCTTGTCCTGCATTGGTAATTAAATCCATTACCGTTAATTCGTAATCTTCTTTATTCACAGTAAGCCTCAATCAGCTGATTTTAAATGAAATTTTTGCCATGGTTTTAGCTGGTCGAGCAGACGGATATTTTCATCACTTATACGACCAACCACATTCGAACAACCAGTGTTTACAAAATCCTTCAGCGCAACATGCATTTCACCGGTGTATTTGTTGTATGCATCATTTTCTACAATGACATCGCCACGTTTTACTTTCTCGCAGGTGTTCTTTGGTTTAATGCTCTGACCTTTGTACAGATTGCGAGTGTGGCTAGAACGAATCGTCGCTTCATTAATGTCACCACGCACCCAATGAATTTGATCAAATAAGATAGCCCGCTCGACATCAGTAATGCCGTCAATTGTCATCACATCCAGTTCAACCGTTGAGCGGTTAATCGCAGCGAGTTCAGCCAACTCTTGCTCTGAAGCAAACGCGTTAGCAATTAACACATCATCAACCACACCAGAGTTAAACAACTCTTTCGCTTGCGTTGAAATGGTTAAATCACGGTGTGCTTCAATGGTGCACAAGCCTTCCGATACTGGCCAAGGGCCAATTTCCGCACTAGGTGCATTCACAAATGCAGCAACCCGAATCCCTTCCTTTTGGAAACTGGTTGAGCGCTCCATGAAGTAATCCCAGCCAAGTCCCGAATATTTCTTCGGATAAAAATTGTGGCACCCAATCAACTTGTCGCGATTTGGTTGATACGTCAGGATGTTTTCAAGGTAACGCTGCTCTGGGCTGATATTTATTTCAATCAACAAATCTTGTTGATTGAACGTCATCATTGCTTCTTCAAAGCCAGTAAAACCTTCATCCAAACGGATCCCAGTTAGCCCTAGATCTTTGAAGAAAGATAAATCGTCATGGGTAAGGTTCAACTCTCGGAATACACGAGGGTCAACATCAGCAACCACAATCATGTCGTATTTAACAGCATGCTGTACAACTGCTTTGAATTTGGCAAACACTGCCTCTTTGTCACCATCGGCACACAATAAGCAGGTAAACAATCGGCTATAGCCATAACTCGCCGCCAACTCAATATATGCGTTGATTTGCTCCAAGTCGCTATGCTCAGGATAAACAGAAATTCCAATTCGTTTTGTTTTCATAATGCTTCCTAATTAAGCTGCTTGTGCTTCTAATGTTTTTTCGTACATGCGTACAAATGGCAAGTACATCAGAACAGAGGTAATAATTAGCGTAATACTTAACAGTAATGCGGTTGTACCAAGGTTTGTCGCCAAGAATGCTCCCAAAGGTGCTGGCGTCGTCCATGGTAGTAACGTCACCACATTGCCGACAAAACCACTCGTTGTTGCAAACCATGCAATCGTCGCATTGATCATCGGAATGAAAATAAATGGTATGAACAAAATTGGATTCATCACCATTGGCGTCCCAAAAATAAGCGGCTCATTAATGTTGAACATTCCCGGCACGATACTCAGGCGGCCAATGGTGCGTAAATGCGCATCTTTTGACCAAAATGCCATCACGCATGCGAGTGAGAAAGTACAACCTGCTCCGCCAATAAAGATGAAGTAATCCCAGAAGCCAGCAACAAAGATACGTGATGCTTCTTCACCAGCCTGTAAGGCATCTTGATTAACTTGTAGGTTTGCAAATAGGAAAGGTGTTAATACACTCAAGACAATGGAACCGCCGTTAATACCAGCAACCCATAATAGTTGAACGAAGAAGACCGCCAACAGCAGTGCTGGCAATGAATCTGACACCACAACTAACGGTTGTAATACTGTGATGATTAGCTCAGGTAATAGTGTTACGGCCCCATCAGTCACATAATCGATAGTTAGGTTAATAGGGTGCAATAGCACCATAATAAACACAACAGGTACAATCAGTTCGAAAGATTTAGCAATCGCTGGCGGCACCGAGCTCGGCAGCTTAATTGTAATACCCTTTTCAACACACAACCTCAGCACATGCACTGAAATAATGGCGGTCAAGATCGCGGTGAAAATGCCTTTCGCATCCAGATAGCTGATAGACATTGCACCTTCAGAAACAGGTGCAGCGACTAACAGGAATGAGAACATGGCCAAAAAGCCACCGGTGATATTATGAAGCCCATAACTGGCCGACAGGCTGCTACCTATTCCAAAGGAAATAAACAGCGTCATGATCCCCATACTCACATAAAATGGCTGCATATACTTTGCTCGAGCATCAACTACCCAATCGGTATACCATTCCATGTATAAAAAGTTACTCGGATCAGTCAACGGCAGATTGAGCAACAGCAAAACAAATGAACCCGTCAGCAAAAATGGGATTGCGTAAGCAAAACCATCTTTTAGCGCATTCAAGTAGCGAGATTGGCTAACTTTAGCGGCGACAGGCATTGCATACTGCTCGATCCAATGCATCATTTTTTCCATTGTCGAGCCCCTTAACCAATTAGTTCAAGTGCGTGAGCTAGCACTTTTTGGCCATTCATCACTGCATAGTCCATTGGATTGATCACTTCAACAGTTTTACCGTAGGGCTCTGCACGCTTTTTAAATTCATTGTGCATGTACTTAAGCTGAGGGCCTAACAGCACCACATCATACTCAGTCACTAAGTCATTGAATCGCTCAGAGCCAAAGGCCTCTATAGTCGCCTCAATCTTCTGCTCTGCTGCACTTTCCTGCATTTTTTGAACCATCATGCTGGTCGACATACCCGCAGTACACATCAATAGAATTTTTTTCATTTTATGCTCCATGATTTTGCTAATTTTTATTAATAGTGAAACTTTGCTTTTATTTGCTTTAGGAATATTCTTATACTTGCCGGAGAGATAATATGTTTCATGAAACTTTTTTCAAGAAATTTTATGAATAAAGCGAACAATGATCACATGGAAATATTTTGAAACAAACCACTAAAACCAATGACTTACAAGAATTACGCATAACTACCCATAAACTTTATCACTTAAAAACAGTACGTTATTTTATTTCACGGCTAAAAATAAATTGCGCCATGAAAATAATTTTCATAGAATTGAAAAAATGAAATATACAAATATTTGCTGTAGGACGAACTAATATTCACATGGAAAATAAAATTGATGTCATATCACTGATCTTCGAAAAGCATGATGCTTTCAGTGAAACAGAGAAGAAAATAGCCCAGTTTATAACTGATGACTCCCGCTTAGTTGCGGTATCAAGCATTAGCAAACTGTCGACTATGATTGGAGTGAGTGCTGCATCGATCAGCCGATTTGCCCGTGCGCTTGGGTTTGAGAATATTCGAGAACTGAAGTTTCATCTCGCGCAATCATTAGGCTTAGGTGAGACCCCTGATATCGATAATCGACTTGCGACCAGTGGCTATAATTTAATTTATGAGTCAATCAGTACCGTTTTACTCAATAATGTCACTACCCTATCGGGTAGCCATATCACTTTACTCACTGACTTTATTGAAGAAGCTGGCACTATTTATATCTTGGGCTCAGACAGCATCACCTATAGCGCCGCAGAAGATGCCCAATATCGTTTCACTACACAGGGAAAAATCGCGCTAACCAGTCATGATCCTTCATTAATAGATGCGTATAGTCGCAATTTTCGCGCTAACGATGTCGTGCTATGCCTTAGTATCAACCAACACCATGAATTACTAAGCCAGTCAGCAGCGAAAGCGAAAGAGCAAGGCTGCAGGGTCATCGCGATCACCTCACAGCTTTCTCAATTATCGCATACGGCAGATCTCGTGTTACCTATCAACACCCACGAGATAGCCAGTGACTTTAGGCTTAGCGCTTGCCGCCACTTACTCATGGCTTATTTTGATGCCGTTGAATTAGAAATGGTTATGCGTAAGAAGAAATAGTCTCATTTACATGCTATCCATAACCAACAAATAAACCTGTATAAACAGAACGTTATAAAAAGGTTTGATATCGAACATGCAGAGCATACAATATTGTCAAACCTGTAGGCACTCACGAGAATAAATAATGACTGAAGATCCAAAGCTGTTTGATTCACTGACAGGGAAATGCTGGATGGCCATGAAGCTTCTGCAAAACAACCTTCAGAACGAACTTCAGGCTCACTATCCTTTCCTGAATACTGAACAGCTTCAGCTCATGATTGAACTTAACTACGATGATGGTGTGCGGCCTTCCGTTCTCGCTTACCGAATGCAGCGTACAAAAAGTACGATATCAAGCCTGCTTAAGCACGCAGAAAAAAACGAACTGATTGCGTTGGCGTCTGATCCAAAGAACAAAAATGCCAAAAAAGTACACCTCACTTTGAAAGGTAAAACGATATTAGATGATATTTCGCCAGTTGTTGATGCTCTACTGATATCAGTAACACGTAATATTTCTGAAAAAGACCAGAAAGTCGTTAAACAGGCCATGGATAGTATGCTTGAAGAATTAAACCCTGACTGGCTACACGACTCTTGGTAATTGCTCCCTGATAGCAAAAGCGATATTGGCCACGCTCCCCCATTGCGTATCTGAAGTCACCGAATGTAGCGCAAAAAAATACCGCCGATTAAGGCGGTATAAAACAAAGAAATAACTCTGATAAAATCAAACAAACAATCATCAGCCAATTACTAGCGAACAATTAGCTGAGCTGGCTTTTTTACTCGTAGCCAGAATATCGAGTGACAAAAGTCAAAGCCTCACCTATAGGAGTCAGTGAGCTAGCCTCTTTAACCCGTAGCTAGTAAAACGGGTGCTAATCTAACCCTGTCACGAAGTTAGGTGCGTATGCCTTTTTTATACCGTTGGCAATGAAACGGTTATACAGTCTCCTTAACTCACTGACGTTCTGTGAAGATCGATGAGAAAAGAAGACACCGTATCTTTATATTGAGAGGCTGCTAGGTAGTATATCTACTCCGTACGCATCGGCTCGCGCTCACTTTGATATCACCATTCTTATAGCTGCCTTCAATGCCCTGAATCAATGCTTCACCCTTCCGACTATTACGGTCATTAGTCTCAGCTATGCTGCTTATATATTGATCAAGCTCTTCTGGTGACTCGAACTCCACACCGTGAAACGAGATTATCAAACCTTCAACGATAGCCTGACGCATCTGGCTATAAACATTTTCAGACTTTGTCACCATCACCTCAGCGGCTTCACCAAACACTGCAATTAGAGGTACCGCTATAGGCGCTTTTTTCATCAACATATCTCTTACAACCTATATCCCGCCAATCAAAAATGGTTTGATGCCGAACCATAAACCCGACAAGGACGAAATATACAGACTTAAAAGGTACGAAGTCAAACGTTTTATTACATCGATTAACTCTACAAAGAGAGTGACCAATAAATATAACAATAACCTTTTTTAAAATAGACCTTTAGTTTCAGATCCGATCAGTTTATAACTGACGAATTGAATACAAGATCACTCGTAAGTACTTCAGATAAAGCCTTATCTGATTAGTATGAGAACAAATTACTCTCTCTACTTTGCTTTAGCTCGATATCAAACCTTACCTAATATTCATCTGTTACTGATAGGTGCCAACTTAAGTATTCGAAGTGCAAAAATCACAATACACAGCAGTCACCACTCGTAACAAACCAACATTACCCCAATAAAACAAATAGTTACATCAAATCACAAGCAAGATGAACACATACCAATTAATTAACCACATTGCTGATAAATGTTAATTACAAATATTAACCCAATCACCATAACCCTCTATGTATTGCTTACTGCTGCGATATATTCACCATCTGTAAAATAAAAAATATTTGATTCGCCTGTCCAAATCAAATTTCATCACAACAAAAAATACAATGTTTTATAAATGACTGKTTGGCCTAGTGTTTTATAAAAATGACAGGTTACATTAAGATTAAATTAACTTTACCAACGTTAAACATTAAGTCTCACCTGTAAAAAAAGTTATTGAAACCCTGTAATCAAATCACTATAGTTCGACACCGAACCAAAGGTTCGAAATCAAACCATTTTGTTTTTATTAGGTCGTACTAACAATGAAAAAGACACTACTTTTTGCTTTCACTGCAACCGTTTTCTCATCAGCAACTTTCGCGGGAACTATTGCGGAAATCTCTCAAGCATCTGACAACGAAACGTCACTAAAGCTTGGTCACGCGCTAGATAATGGTATTTCTTTCGGTATCGAGGGCGTATACAGCAACAATGGCGTTACTGACATTCTTGGTAACAAGAAAGGGGCAGGCTACAAAGAAACAACCCTTGGGGCTGCATGGAAAGTTGATATCACTGATAGTGCATGGGTACAGCCACAAATCGCTTATACCATTCCAAGTAGCCACCACTCGTATAGTGAAAGCGAAGATTGGAAAGCTTCTCCCTATACAGACGAGGTTGATAGCTACAAACTAACTGGAGATAAAGGCAACACACTAAAGATAGGTATCAAGGCAGGCTACGATTTCGACAATGGCATGTATGTTGCGGGTCGTTACCGCTACGATATGCGCGACGACAACCTAAAACTAACAGCTACGTCCGGTAAGAGCCGTAACGCTAAAATCGACCTTGATGGCTCGGCTAACGTTCACCGCACCGATCTTACTTTCGGCTACAAAATGGAAGTTGTTGACCTATCTGCAAACTGGATTCATAAAGAAGCTGAAGATGAGTTCAAAATATCTAGTGTTGCCAAAGATGGCAAATATACCCAAAAAGACAATGCTAAGCTTGGAAAAGTAAAAGGCTCTCAAGACGAGTATGAGCTCAAAGCGACTCTTCTAACGGCAAGTGCTCTGAAGCCATATGTTCAATACACCATTAAGCCTGACGCTAAAATTGATAATGTTAAAGTGGCTCAAGATAACGTGTTCAAGCTAGGCGTTGCATACGCTTTCTAAGCACCAATTCTGTCAAAGCCCAGCCTATGGTTGGGCTTTTTACTAAAGGCGAATTAGACATATTGGCGCCTAACTCCGTTAACAACCTGAATATTTATAGGTACGGGACGTGAAAAACTTAAACGGATTCACTCTTATCGAAGTCGTCATTGTCATCGTTCTACTCGGCGTGTTATCTGCTCTAACAACTTCCCTATTCATTGGTATCTCTTTTAACGGATGTTAACCCTACTCTTGCTACCTTGTCCTGACTTAACCATGGCCAAAGCATTTCGGAAGTTAAATTAAAAAAATGATCACCATATTAACCGCTTTACTCACTATCGCTATTTTCTTACCCAACCTAAGTCAGGCTGGACGCCCTACACCTGAAGAAGGTGTTAAGTACTTCAACCTGAAACGTGAAGTGCCAAACGCTCCCAATATCGCGAAAGTTTTTGCGCTTTCCTGCCCAGCCTGCGCGAAGATAAATAGGCTGACAGGTGATATAGAAACGTTAGCAGGAATCAAAATATATAAGATCCATGCTGTATTTAATGAAAGCACGAAAAATGATGCAAAATTCTACTACACGGCAGTCACTCAGACGGGTAACCAACCGTCTGAAAAGTTCATGGAAGCCGCATTCGCTCTCTACCATTCAGAAATACTCAGCGAGGCTTCTCAGGTCGATATCGAGAGCAAATACACCATTTTAAAAAACGCCAAGTTAAATAACTATAAAGACCTAACAGCAGCACAAAAAACAGATGTAAATATCCAGCTACTCCAAGCAGAAAGGTTTACACAAGAGGCAAATGTCTACTCTATTCCCTCATTTATTGTCAAAGGGAAGTACTTGATAAATCTTAAAGCACACACGAGCGTTGAAGATTTGGCCATCACGATAAAGTACCTAAACGAGATGATTTGATGGGAACCTATCGTCCAGAGGACTTGATAGCAACCTTTATGAATTCATGCTCATAGCTGGTGTGCCAAAGTTACTGCAGACAAAAAAAGTGGGGAAATCTACTACTTCTTTTTACTGACTTCTTGATAGAATAGCGCGGTGAATTTAGACGAATCTACATACTTATCCGTGCTTATTCACATGCTAGACACTAACCCGAATCCTGCTGGGCTAAAGGCTAAAAATGGACAATTCCTTTTTGCCAACAAGGCTTACAGACAATTGGTGAATGCACCACAGGATATCGAGGGGCTATATGATTGTGATCTACCATGTGACACCGCCCAATTTGCACCCATCTTTGCCCAACAAGACAGGCATGCAATACAGGCTAACAAGACAATTACGACCATTGATATTCACCAGTACTCACATGGACATGACGCATTCACCTTTCAAAAACGTCCTGTTGTAATCAATGGCAGCCCTTGGGGAATCATGTTTAATGCCGCCAATTTAAAAGAACTGGTTAGTCTTGCTTCTTTCACCGAGGTAATGACATTAACCAAAGATGCCCAATCGTTCTCAACCATTAAGCAAGGCGGGATACAGCTCACTCCCTCGCAAGAAATAGTGCTATTTTGGTTATTAAGGGGACGACAGACTAAACAGATAGCACAACTTATTCATCGCACCCCAAAAGCAGTGGATAAGCAAATTGCTAATCTTATAATCCGTTTCAGTCCGTATGGCGTGGTGAATAGAGCTTCATTAATTGATTATGCTCGTTGTAGCGGTTGGCTATCTATCATTCCCGATCAGCTGCTCAAACAACCAACCTCTGTCATTATCAACTAGCGAATTCGGACCAAAAGGCTCTACTTAGCAGAGCCTTTTGTGTTTAGACAACGACAGTGTTACAGCGGGACCTACTTTATTTAAGCAACCGCACTAACAAGGTACCCGGCTCACGCATTGGGTCTTGGTTCACACTCAATACATAGCCACTCGTGGGCGCATGATAGCGCTGAATTTCATCACCAAAACTATCATATTGAATAGCAACCAGCTGGCCAATTTCAACAACCTTTCCAATCGACACCTGTGGTAACGCAAATCCCCCAAGTGTTGCACGAATAGTAAAGACTTCCTTACCTTCAAAGCATTCAAACTCTGGTAATTGAATATCGGCATCAACCAAGCCTTCAGCACTTAAAATGTTCATCACACCATTTAAAGAGCGTTCAATCATGTCAGGCTGAAGTACCTTACCCGCGCCAACTTCCACTGTAATTGAAGGCACACCACTGCGGTTCCAAACGGTTTCAAGTACCCCGTCATCACCTGGATCATCAAAAATACAGTCAGGATTCATTAAACGCGCCATTTTCACCGCTTGAGGAATACGATAATCAGCAAATACGTACAAGGGATATTCCGCACCACGCGTTTGGGTATGAAGATCAATAGCAAGATCGGCATTATGGCCTAACAGATCATGCCAAATCGCTGCAATATAACGTTGGGCTGCATCACCGTCAGGCTTACCCGGAAAGATACGATTAAGGTTCGTGGGGGAGGCGTCGGGATCAGAAAGGATAAAATCACGTGTGTGCATCAACATACCAGAAACATTGACGGTAGGTACAATCACGACGGTTCCATGAACAGTCTTCTCAGCGAGAACTTGAATTATTTTTTGAGCCGTGATCACGCCGTTCAATTCATCACCATGCACGCCAGCCGTGATCATAACTTTACGCGAACCATCCCCTTGCTCGCCCCGGTAAACCACCACCGGCAGATGCCAACTTTGACCAATGCCATTCGCCTGTGGGCGGAACCAAAAGCGGTGGCAGCCTGTCGGCAATTCATCCACATTTAGTTGAGAAATAACTTGGTGTCCCTGCAAGATATCATCGGTATAGACTGTCGTTTTCACATTAACCTCCCTTGATACTGTTGTACTAAAGCATCACTGCTAGCATATTTAATTGGCGGATTGCTTATTCAACCACCATGTTAACTCAAATATCAATAAAAAAAGGGCAGTCAGAACTGCCCATTTATACAAATTAACTTATCAACTGGCTTAGTCTGTTTATGCAAAGCCCATCAAGTGCGCTGCAACGACAACCACGCTCGACAATACGAATAACACCACAATAAAGCGCCAACAGAACCTCGCCCAATCACCCCAGTCGATACGACATACACCAAGGGTTGCCATTAACGACGCCGAGGTTGGAACAATAATGTTGGTAAAGCCATCACCAAGCTGGAAGGCAAGAACAGCAACTTGGCGTGTTACACCCGCTAAATCTGCTAATGGTGCCATCAACGGCATGGTTAGTGCTGCCTGACCCGAACCAGACGTCACAAAGAAATTAAAGATAGCTTGGAAGGTAAACATTAACCATGCAGCAATCGCTTCTGGCAATGATCCAATAACATCCCCCGCACTGCTTAAAATTGAGTTCAGTACACTGGCTTCTGTTGCGTCACCACCGCCGCCGAGGATCAACAAAATACCTTTTGCACTACCCACCAGCAAAGCGGGAGCCAGCATAATACTTGCGCCCTCTTTAAAAGAGTTCGCCATGTCGTTAACCGTCATACCATTCAAACGGAAAATGACACCAATCAAACCAGCAACAAAGCCCATGGTGAAAAACTGAGAAGCAATTTCAGGAATATACCATGCATGAACAACAACGCCCCAAATCACCCAAACCATCGAAGCGACAACAGTCAGTAACACTAAGGTATCGCCCAAGATCCAACGTGAGTCTGTTAGATTATCTGTTTGCCCTTTGAAATGCGCATCACCCTTTTGGCTATAAGATTTAGAAGGGTCTTTTTTTACGGTATTGGCATACCACATCGTGAATGCAATGCCGAGTATAGTGAAGAAAATCCATAGCGCGATACGTACAGATGCACCCGAAAGTACTGGTACACCGGCGATTCCTTGAGCAACAGCAACCGAGAATGGGTTCATCCAAGATGACGCAAAGCCAATTTGGGTGGCTACATAGGTAACCATAACAGTCGTGATACCGTCATAACCAATCCGCACCATCAATGGCGCAATAATAATGGCAAAGGCTACTGCTTCTTCTCCCATTCCAAATACCGCCCCGCCCAGCGAGAAGAGCGAGAAAAGTACCGGAATAAACAAAGACTCACTGCCTTTGGTACGGTCTATCAGACGCAGGATACCGTTATCAATCGTACCGGTTCGCATGACAATGCCAAATGCACCACCAATCACCAGCATGAACATGATAACCCCGACCGCAGAGCCCCACTTCGAGCCAGAAACAAGGCCCTCAAACACAAAGTTCATTAAGCCAATGCCACCACCGCTGGCAAATAAACCAACAGTGTTATAAACAAGGTTCCCCTGTTCGTCTGTCGCGTGAGTAAATGACGCAGGATCGAGTACGGTGCGGGTCTTTTCAGCCCCGTCGGCCACATAAGTAATATCTTGGGTTTCAAACATGCCAGCCGGGATAACGTAAGTCATCGCGGTTGCCAGTAAGGCAATAAAGAAAATTAATACCAGTGTGTCTGGCATTTTCCAGGTTTTATTTTGGACAACGTCCGATGTTGTAGCGCTCATTATAATTGTTCATCTACTGCTAAAGATTAAGCATAAAATATCGCTAAATTCGCATACAATGTCAATTATCAAATATATTTTAACTAATAATGCAGATTTAATATCTATCAGCCTGAGTGATACATCACATCCCTCCCATACACAAAATGAACCTAATTGCATACAGATCGCTCGTACTACATACTAACGTAAGCCTTCAATGCTGATACAGCATCAGCTAAAAAATAATAATGGTTCAAGGGAAAGCAATGAGAAAAATTACGATTATCGGAGCCGGTCAGGCTGGCCTTCAGCTCGGAATAGGGCTGCTACAACATGGCTACCACGTCAAATTAGTTACTGATAAACAGCCAAAAGAGATTGAGCACGGCTATGTTATGTCGACCCAATGCATGTTTCATTCAGCCCTCAATGCCGAACGCCAGTTAAAACTCGATAACTGGCAGGACACTTGTCCGGAAATTCGTTCGATCAATCTTTGTATCACGGCACCTGACGCACCAGGCAGTAAGGCTATCGAATGGCAAGGAGAGTTAGAGCATATTGCCCAATCTGTCGATCAACGGATCAAATTCCCAGCTTGGATGACACTGTTCACACAGCAAGGCGGGTTACTTGAGTTCAAGCAGATCACCGAACATGAACTCGACGACTATGCAGCAGAGAGCGATTTAGTCATTGTTGCATCAGGTAAAGGTGAAATCGGACAACTCTTTAAGACTGATGACAGCCGTACGAATTTCACCCAACCACAGCGTTCCCTCTCATTATTGTATGTTTCCCACCCCGACCAAGACTGCCAACTCAGTAAAGTGAGCTTTAATGTCATTCCCGGTGTAGGGGAATATTTTGTTATGCCAGTACTATCCCGTTCAGGGCCATGTGAAGCCATGCTTTTTGAGGCTATCCCCGGCAGCCCGATGGACTGCTTTAAGCCAGACGATTCACCGGAGCAGCGATTGACAACCGCCAAGCAGCTTTTACAGCACTACCTACCCTGGGAGGCCGAACGTGTAAATGCTGTGACACTTACAGATGCAAAAGCAGTTATCCATGGTCAGCTGACACCAACGGTTCGCCACCCAACAGCAATACTCCCCTCTGGAAGTACTGTATTGGGATTGGCAGATGCTGTTTGCCTTAATGATCCCATCACAGGTCAAGGCTCTAATAATGCAGCTAAAGCCGCTCAAGTATACCTATCACGGATCCTTGAACGTGGAGATAAACCGTTTGATACGCAGTGGATGACTGATACTTTCGATCAGAGCTGGCAACATGCTCAATGGGCCACCCGCTGGACTAACATGATGCTAACCCCACCTCCCGAGTTTGTTCTCAACCTACTGGGCGCAGCAAGCCAGCATCAAGTACTCGCTGACCGTATCGCCAATGCGTTTGATGACCCACAAGACCTATTCCCATGGTTTGCCGATGAACAAGAAGCTAGCCGTTATTTAGCAAGTTTAGCGGCGACCTCTTAATCATAGATCTCGCTTTAATGCTAACTACTGCTAACCAAACAAAAAGCGCACCTGTTAAGGTGCGCTTCGGCTATTTTAACTGTCGCCCTCTAGGGCGTGTTAACGGCTATTTACCGGCCAAGATTAAGTAGCATCTCTGTCGGTTTAACGATAGCAACAATCGCTTCATCGTAAATCTTCGCGGCATCGCTTAACTGTTGACTAAACGCTTTATGTTCCTCTTCCGTCGGTTGGCGGTTAACTTCATGTAAAGCTATCAACTGGAGGGCAATATTCGCCACCTCTACCGTCTTCTCGGCAACAATCACGGTATCCACTGAGGCAATGTTATTCGCAAAAATCGGCGCAGATGCTTTAGCAGCAGCTAGAACGGTTTCATAATGAGTTTTCAATGTCGCCAATGCTTGCTTATCGCCATTCGCAACCAGCTTCACGTTCGCTTCCATGTCGTACACGGCATAGCTTTCAACTGGCAAAGCATCAACAAAGCGATTTAGGCGCTCATGCTGGTTATACAAGTCACCGTGATTAGGTGTTTGAATCCATTTTTCCCAGTTGCGCGCATAATACTGTGCCGGCTCGGTATAACGAGCTAGGATAATAAGCGGCTGAGCATCTGCACCATTGGCAATACGCTTATACATAATATCAGCGTTGAAGTGATGCTGAAGTCCCATCGAAATCTCAGACCAAGTATCAACCGCTTTCATTCGCTTATACATGCTGTCTTCATCGGTCAGTGATTCACTCGACCAGAAACGCTCAGCAATAGCATAGCTACGTGGCCAAATTCTATTTTCAACCGTCATTGAATCTAGGTTTTCAGCCCAAACTGTGATTTCACCACCCAAGATCAATGACTGCTCATCTTTAGTTAGCTCAGCAGGATAACCACCATCAGGTGCAGGAATTTCTGAACCTTCAAGCGCTGTACCCGCAATCAATTTACCAGTGGTCGGCCAACGCACGTTACCAATCAGCTGATAGCTTTCTTGCGCTAACTCATCACCTTCAAATGCCAAGTTGAATTCAGTGTAAGACATAAAGTTATCGAAATGACCACGGAACACTTTCCCAGGCACGTATTCGAGGATATACACCTCTTCACGCGATTTACCGTTGTAATCAGTAAAGGCACGGAACTCACCATCAGTGCCTTCAATGATGGTGATCAAGCCAGAACGTGGGCCACCCTTGGTACGTGGTTTCGACCATTCATAAGCCGCGAACTTCTCGCCTGCGTGTAGCTTGTCATCAACCGTGATCCCCGTTGGCATCGGATCATTACGGTAATGATAACTGGTTGGCTGAGGCTGATCTAAGTAGTAGCCTGTCGATAGAATACCTTGGTAGCCTTCTTTGGCTGCTCGACCAATACTGTCATGGCCACGCCAGCTCTGAATAACCACCGACTTTGGTAGATCTTTATGCCAAATCTCATCCCAGCCCATGACTTTCTTGCCGCGTTCGTCCAACATTTTTTCAACTTGGGTGTTCAAATAAGACTGTAAGCCACGGTTACCGTCTAACTTTTTATCCGCAATAAATTGTTGGATTTCTTCACTATCAGTCCACTGTGCATAATTTGGCTCATCACCACCGATATGGAAGTATTCATCAGGGAAAAGCGCAACCACTTCGTCAAACACCTTACCTAAAAAGGTATACAGCTCTGGGTTGGTTGGATCCATTAGTGGAACAAATACGCCCCACTCGCGCTGATGCGGGTAAGCTTGTCCTTCGCCACCCGACATTAATTCTGGGTAAGCGTGGGCCACTGCCGAAGCATGGCCTGGCAGAGAAATTTCAGGAATAACGCGAATACCTAGGTTGCGAGCATATTCAACAACATCACGAATTTCGTCTTTGCTGTAATAGTCACCATCGGCTGTTTTCTGCCACAACTTAGGGTAGCTATCTAGCTGGATACGGATAGCCTGATCATCCCAAATATGCCAATGGAAAATGTTCAGTTTGGCTGAAGCCATCGCATCAAGCTGGCGCTTGATCACATCCACTTCAATAAAGTGACGAGAGGTATCGTAAGATACACCACGCCAAGGGAATCGAGGTTCATCTTCAATGCTAACTTCTGGCACAAAGTTTCCTTTGCTGTCAGTCGCAACAAGTTGGAGTAAAGTTTCAATACCACGAATCGCACCATACGGACGCTCAGAAGTCAGAACTATCTTGCCATCCTTTGCTGTTAGCGTGTAAGACTCGTCAGCATCAATTGATTGCACTTCAGTCTTAGCCGGTTGCTTAATGTCGATAACCAATACCGCATCAGCTTCACTTTCTGCCGTTGGCGAGAGCATCGGCACACCCGTCTGGCGCTCTAACCGCTTTAACAAGCGCTTCGCGGTAAAATCTACTCGCTCAGAGGAAAAGCCTTTAAGATAAATATTGAAGTTATGGTCGATATTCACCCGGCCTTCACTCAATTCAACAGAATGCGGGTATGGCATTAGGTTTAAATCGGTATTTGGCGCACCAGCCAATACCGCTGGCGATAATATTGCGCCCATAACAAGTGCAGACAAGATTTTTTTCTTCATGACCATTCCTTAAGCGAGGAGGATATTTATAAAATCACGTAAATTTTAAATTTGCAGAACAAATTAAACAGTGAGGAAAGACACATAAGGATTGAAGATGTTTGATAGTTTCAAACAAAAAACAAAGAAAAAAACACCAATAGATAATATAAACAATAGGTTAAGTGATGTTATAAAATAACCATGATCTGCACAAAAATCGTTAGAAATATCAAAAAATCATACCTTTATCCCAAAATTTAAGGCATTCCATCCCATCAAATCTCTACGCAAAATAAGATCACTCCCACCTGTTATTGATTTAGGTCAGGTAGAACAATCATGTCACCTCAAGATCATTAAATTGTGTCGTGTTGATCACAAAAAGTGATTAAAATAGCGGCTCTAAAAATTTTCACGAATGGATGTTCACATGTATAAATTGGTTGCCCTAGATATGGATGGCACGCTGCTTAACTCAAAGAAAGAAATTTCACCGCGTACCAAACAAGCAATTCAAGCCGCACGCGAACAAGGTGTTCATGTCGTTTTAGCTTCTGGTCGCCCACTAGAAGGAATGGAGAAATACCTGACTGAGCTAGAGATGCTAACAGACAATGACTATGTCTTGAGCTATAACGCATCACTGGTTCAACAAGTTGAAAGCAAAACAGCTATCCGTAAGCAAATTATGAAAGGTAGCGACGCTAAAAATATTGCGAGCCTCGCTAACGATTTTGGTACTTTCGTCCACGCTTTCTCACCTGAACGCGGTCTAATAACCCCAGAAGACAACACTTACACCCAACACGAATCAGAGATTAACGGTGTTGAGACTACAGTGGTAGATTTCACGGAGTTAACTAGCGATGAAGAAATCATTAAGGTAATGATGGTTGCAGAACCAAGCATTCTTACTGCCGCTATCGAGCAATTGCCTGCTGAGCTATACGAACAATACACTATTGTTCAAAGTGCCCCGTTCTTCTTGGAATTTATGAACAAGAACAGCAACAAAGGTACTGGCGTTGCGATGCTCGCAGAATACTTAAATGTCACCGCAGATGAAGTGATTTGTATGGGCGATGCGGGTAACGATCACCACATGATTGAATACGCAGGCCTAGGTGTTGCAATGGAAAACGCCACTGAAGATACCAAAGCCCTAGCCAACCACATTACCGCTAGCAACGATGACGATGGTGTGGCCAAAGTAATTGAGCAGTTTATTTTAAATAAATAGCCGTAGCTTGCTGACGAAAGGCGAAGTTAAAGTCTTCGCCTTTTTACCTCTATTCCTTTTTCTCATACCCCTCGATTTTATTTCGTTTGTAAAACATACCTGTATACCCAAATCTAATAGCATTATTAGTCCTTACAGGAACTCATCATGACAAACGTTTTCCATCGTCACTGCCACGCAAAACTCCCTGTTGTTGCAGGTGGAGATGGAGTGTATTTAATTGACAACAAAGGGAAATATTACTTGGACGGCTGTGGAGGCGCAGCAGTTTCTAACTTAGGACATAATCACTCTCGAATTAAAACGGCAATTAAACAGCAACTTGATGCTATTCCTTACGCACACACCGGCTTTTTCACTAATACCAGCGCTGAACAGCTCGCCAAGCGCTTAGCGGATCTTGCACCATCAACGTTAAATCATGTCTACTTTGTTAGTGGTGGCTCAGAAGCGGTAGAAGCGGCATTGAAAATGGCACGCCAGTATTTTGTTGAAACTGGCAAACCAAACAAAAATCAATTCATTGCGCGCCGCCAGAGTTATCACGGCAATACATTAGGTGCGCTCTCTGTAGGAGGAAACGAATGGCGGCGTGACCCATTTAAACCCATCTTAACAACCACCCATCATATCGCGCCTTGCTATGCTTATCGTGATCAGCTTGAAACGGAATCTGAACAGCAATACAGCGAGCGCACCGCCAATGAACTCGAACAGAAAATCCTAGAAATTGGTGCAGATTATGTCATGGCCTTTATTGCAGAGCCCGTGGTTGGCGCAACAGCTGGCGCTCTTCCAGCTACAAGCGGTTACTTCAAACGGATACGAGAAATTTGCGACCGTTATAATGTATTACTGATCCTTGATGAAGTGATGTGCGGAATTGGCCGAACAGGGACATTTTACGCGTTTGAGCAAGACGAGATCGTACCTGATATTGTAACTGTCGCCAAAGGCTTAGGGGCAGGCTACCAGCCCATTGGGGCGGCTATCGTCAATGATAAAATTTATGATGCTATCGCCAATGGCAGTGGTTTCTTTCAGCATGGTCACACCTTTATGGGTCACCCTATAGCCTGTGCTGCCGCACTTGCCACTGTCGATACCATTCTTGACGACAAACTTCTGAACAGTGTTAAAAGACTTGGAGATCAACTTCAACGCAAGCTAGACCAAGCCTTGATGCCATTACCTTATATTGGTGAGATTCGAGGCCGAGGGCTATTTATTGGCATCGAGTTAGTCGCAGACAAAACAACTAAAGAGCCACTTCCCATCCACTCTAAAGCACATAGTGCCATCAAAACTGTTGCGATGGAAAACGGCTTAATGTGCTATCCAATGGCTGGGACAATTGATGGAAGGCGTGGTCACCATATATTACTAGCACCACCATTCATCATTGAAGAACACCAACTTGATGAACTGGTTAGCAAGCTTAAAACTGCCATTCTAGACGCCTCTATTCACTGGATGTAGCCATGACAAATCACACCATTGCAAACCCAATGACCGAAAATCAAACCACCTTAAATGAAGCTGCAATCATTGTTGCACCCAATGGTGCGAGGAAAAGCCATTCAGACCACCCCGCACTTCCTATTACCAACGAAGAGATTATCAACGATGTTATAGCATGCCGTGATGCAGGGGCCGCAATGGTACACCTGCATGCGCGCAATAATGAGGGAAAGCATTCACTTGATATTTCAGACAACATTAAACTATATCAATCACTTAAAGAAAAAGTGGGTGAGAGTATTATCGTTCAGCTTACGACAGAAGCGATTGGCCAGTATTTGCCCCATCAACAAATAGCATTGATAAAAGAAACCAAGCCTGAGGCTGCATCGTTTGCCCTCAGTGAATTGATCCCCAATGACAATTATTTAAGCGATGCATCAGCATTTTTTCACTGGGTAGCAGAAGAAAACATCATTGCACAATACATCTTATATAGTGCCGAGGATCTGCAGCGGTATTTATCATTCATCAAACAAGACATATTACCCGCATGCAATCACCACCTACTCTTTGTCTTAGGCCGATACAGCAAACAACAAGTCGCCACACCACAAGATCTATCGCCCTATTTACCACACCTACCAAACATTAATACAAGGTGGGCAGTTTGTGCCTTTGGTAAATATGAACACTTTTGCCTAACCACTGCTATGCTTATGGGGGCAGATATTAGAGTAGGGTTTGAAAATAATCATCTTAATCATCAAGGCACTATGGCTCATAACAATGCAGCCCAAGTCACTCATTTACGAACAACCGCAGAACATCTCAACATCAAGACTCTTGATGCCCACAGTTTCCGAAGAAGATTGATCGCGAGCAAGCGTCCATAAACAAGCTATACACAACCAGCCGTAAACTCATTTAAAAAGGATTTCCATGAGACACACAAAAAAACTATTAACAATAACAACAGCTGCGCTTCTAATGGGTACCGCCTCTTTATCTCACGCTGCAGATCGCTTTGTCACGATAGGCACAGGTGGTGTAACTGGCGTTTATTATCCGACAGGTGGTGCCATTTGCCGCCTAGTAAACAAAGGTAAAAAAGAACACAACATACGCTGCTCGGTTGAAAGTACGGGGGGCTCTATCTACAACATTAACACCATACGTGCGGGTGAGCTTGATTTGGGTATTGCTCAATCAGATTGGCAATACCACGCGTATAACGGCTCGAGTAAATTTGAGAAAAGCGGTGCATTTAAAGATTTACGTGCTGTTTTCTCTATTCACCCAGAACCTTTCACCATTGTTGCCAGAAGCGATGCTGGGATCAAAACCTTCGAAGATCTAAAAGGCAAGCGCGTTAACATCGGTAACCCCGGTTCAGGTCAACGTGGCACCATGGAAGTCTTAATGACACGCTATGGTTGGACGAATGAAGACTTCAAACTCGCCTCTGAATTAAAGGCGTCAGAGCAGTCAAAAGCACTGTGTGATAATAAAATCGATGCCATGATTTATACTGTTGGACACCCAAGTGGTGCTATCAAAGAAGCAACAACATCTTGTGAAAGTAAAATCGTAACAGTGGCCAGCCCAACTGTCGAAAAACTGGTTTCCGATAATAGCTTTTACCGTATCGCGACAGTCCCAGGTGGTATGTACAAAGGTAACGCGGAAAACGTAACAACATTTGGTGTGGGTGCAACCTTTGTATCATCAACCTCCGTACCTGATGAAGTGGTATACAACATCGTTAAATCTGTTTTTGAGAACTTTGACGATTTCAGAAAACTCCACCCCGCTTTTGCTAACTTGAAAAAAGAAGAGATGGTTAAAGACGGGCTATCTGCTCCGCTGCATGACGGCGCAAAGAAATACTATAAAGAAATCGGTTTAATGTAACCCACACACAAAAAACACCCTAATACTCAAAACCCAGCCTTCTGGTTGGGTTTTGTTTGCCTGCTTTGTTACGGCAAAGTATTTCACGGTAAGAGTGTTTCACTTAACCATCGATTAAACACACTCACTTTTCTGGAATGTAATTTATATTTAGGGGCAATCATATAATAGCCATAGTGGCTAACCAGTGTGGCACGCAGAGGGTTAACTAACTGTTGTTGTTCAATCAAATGCTCCACCATAAAATCGGGTAATAATGACAACCCTCGGTGGTTTTTTACCGCTTCTAAAGACATATAAAAATGCTCGAAACCCACGCCATAAAATGCCATATTACCGTCTAGTTGGTAAGTAGCTTTAAACTGCTCCCACAAGTGAGGCCTCGTAACTTGCGGCAAAAGAACATGCTTATTCAAGTCAGTCATACTCGTGATTGGTTTCTTACTTAAAAGCTCAGAAGAGCCCACTAATAGCAGTGTCTCCTTGTGCATTAAGGTCGCATTCTCATAATGTTTCGAAATGGGTAAGCATCGAATAATAATATCGTTTTCACCACTTACATCATTCACAGGGCCATCACCGGTCTTGAGGCTCACTTGAATATTCGGATACGCTTGAGTGAAACTATCTATGGCCTCAATGAGCCATAAGCTAGCAAAAGACGGGGTGACATTTACTGTTAATACTTCTTCAATTTGATCTAATTGACGTAAGCTGGCTGTCGCATTTTGGACGCTTTCAAGTGCTTCAACAATTTTAGGAAGGTACTGCTGCCCTATGCTTGACAGACGAATGCCATTCAAATGCCTTTCAAATAAAGGGAGCCCTAACTGCTGCTCTAACGCCGAGATTTGTTTACTAACGGCACCTTGAGTGACAAAAAGCTCTTTTGCAGCCTTTGAAAAACTTAAATGGTTAGCCACTGCAATAAATGTTCTCAACGCTTTTATTGAGGGAAGCTCACTTCCTTTGAGCACAACATATACCTTATCCCATTAGACAGTAGGTATTAATTTATGCTGTTCGCCACAATTATTCAACGCTTGTGGCTAGGACATATTTTTTTCTGGCCAATCAACCTTTCACGTTCATTCGTCGCCCTTGTTCTAATTTCGTGCATCACATAAGTAAGGTGATCCCGCGTCCATTGCTGCCCTGATTTTTTATCATAGTTATTCGGCAACTCAATACCTGCTGGCGCGTAAGCATCGATCCCAAGTTCTTTGGCAGTATCAATGGTACGCAAACTATGCTCATAGAACCCAACAACCACCGTTTTACCCATATTATCAATACCACCAGCAAGCTCTACTGCGCGTTCAGCAACCCCTTTAGTACATAAGTAATCTATCGTACCTTTCGCGGTTAAACGGGGGTAAATAGCAAATAAATGCTGCTCCGGAACTCGCTTGTCTATCGCTTGTGCAATTTCCCATTGAGCATAAACTGGCTTACGTGTTTGGTGGTATATTTCAACAACCGCATCCGCTAGTGCCTCATTCATTGGCCCGGGAAGCTGGTTGCCATTCGGTAGCGTTCGATTTCCAAATGCAAATGCCAAAATACTCTCAGCTTGTGGCAACGGTAATAGTTCACTTTGCCATGTCAGAATATGCGTCATTAAAAACTCAGCGGTGCTGGCTGCTACGTCTTTATCCATAAGTTGTTTTACCAACTTTGCTTCTATCGCCTGCCGCAATTGGGCATCACTCACTGTATCTTCAGGAAGCGCCTCTATCGGACATATCATCGCAGTCATAAATACCAACGTCATTATAGTAAATTTAGTGTCGTCAAACTCTCAACCAATTGGATAAGGGCTTATGATGTAGATCATAGTTAAGAGGCTGATTTTGAGGGCAGCTAACTTGATCGAATCTTACTTCTGCAACAGATTACAATAACGTTCACCGATGACCATTAGATGAAAGAGGTTACAACTACACTATAAGAAGCATAATAATAACGAGTGGATGCAATGGATTGTTTCAAACACTGTCATATCTTTCTTATCACTGTTTGGGGCATACTTTTTCCTAGCTTACAACTCTCTGCGGCACAAATTCAAAGTGCCAGCCCATCCAGCCAGCGATGTGTTAATTGCCACAGTGAACAATATCAACAATGGCAACAAAGCCATCATTTCAAGGCAATGGCGAAAGCCACACCTGAAACGGTTCTAGGTAATTTTAACAATGTCTCTTTTGAATATAACGGCATCAAATCTCGCTTTTTCCAAAAAGGTAAACAGTTTTTCGTAACCACCGATAACGCTAGAGGAAAGCAAGAAACATTCAACATTAGCTATACCTTTGGGGTGTACCCATTACAGCAGTACTTGATCGATTTCGACGATGGCCGAAAACAAGTTTTAAACATTATGTGGGATAGCCGCCCCAGCTCAGAAGGCGGTCAACGCTGGTATCATCTTTATCCTGAACATCCCAGCATGACACATGGTCATAACACGGAAGACCAAAGTGCTGCCAATAATACCAACAACATGCCCGCTGCTGTATCGCATAACAACCAGCCGCATTGGACAAAAAACTATTTTAACTGGAACAGCCGCTGTGCCGCTTGTCATTCTACTCAGGTTGAAAAGCACTACTCACCTAATTCAAACAGCTACAAAAGCCAATGGCGCGAAATAAATGTCAGTTGTGAAAGTTGCCACGGCAATAGCAAAAATCATCTCCGTTGGAGTGAGAAATCGGAGAGAAAGCAAACGCGTGAAGCCAGCAAAGGCTGGGGATTCAGTATTAAAGATGAAGGAACTTGGTCAGCAGAACAAACTGAAAACAACCCATCGGCGTACCGTACATTTAAGCGTAAGGGAAGGTCAGCGAATAAACAAAACACAGTCTGTGCGAGTTGCCACTCTCGCCGCAGCGAAATAACCACACCCGACCCGTATTTAGATTATAACGACAATTACATCCTCAGCCTGATTGAATCACCGCTCTATTATGCTGACGGTCAAATTCGCGAGGAGGTATATGTCTGGGGCTCATTTATCCAAAGTAAAATGCACCATGAAGGAGTAACGTGCAGTAACTGCCATGAACCTCACAGCTCAGCCCTCAAAGCGGAAGGCAATGCCTTATGTACTCAGTGCCATAACCGTGAAATATTCAATACTACCTCTCACCATCACCACCAAGAAAATACGGCAGGTAGCCAGTGTGTAAACTGTCACATGACAGAAACTACCTATATGGGTGTAGATACGCGCCGAGACCACAGTTTTCGTATCCCACGTCCCGTATTGTCAGCACAAGTGAATGCACCCAATGCGTGTAATCAATGTCATCAACAATGGTCTCCAGAGCAAGCTCAACAGTTTATCAAGCAATGGGGTACCAATGATCACCCTCAGCACTTTGCCATCGCTTTTCAGGCCGCAGATAATTATGTCTTCCAAACACCAGAAACCAAACAATGGTTAAGCGATATCGCCAGCTCTGCACAACAACCTGACATTATCCGTGCTAGTGCCTTAATTCGTTTCACTCAAGATCAAGATAATCTCAAGATAATTGCCTCAGAAATAACAAATACGTCGCCCATTATCAGGCTCGCGGCAATACGATCGCTTGCCGTTTACCCAATACAAGTTCGTTATAATATGCTGTCGAAAAAGCTGGATAACCCAACACTTCCGAAAGAGAAAAAAGCAATAAGAATTGAAATAGCACGTCAACTTGCTGGATTGCCGCTTGTGTCGTTAAATGTCCATCATGCCGAGCAAGTTCGTTCGCTTAATCATGACTTTCTCAAGTACAGCCAATTCAATGCTGATCTCCCCGAAAGCCAAATTATGTTGGGAAATTTTCACCTCAACAATAATGCATTCAAGAAAGCAGAAAAAGCCTATCTACACGCTTTGCTCTTAGACGATGACTCTATAGCCGCAATGGTAAACCTTGCTGAGCTTTACCGCCAAACTCAACGCGATCATCTTGCCGAACCTTTATTGCAAAAAGCAATAACGCAAGAGCCTAACGACGCCAGTCACCACTACGCCATTGGCCTGTTATATATCCGGCAAAATCAGCTCGAGCTAGCACTCTCTGCTTTGGAGAAAGCGAGTAATTTACACTACTCCCACCCCGTTTTTGCTTATACCTATGCACTCGCGCTGCAAAAGAAGAAGCAAGATAACCTAGCAAAAGACTACCTGGTTGAGTGGGTGAAAACACATGGCGAAGAACCACAAGTTATGCAGGTTTTAAATAGCTTGCACTAGGGCACGTAGTTCCACTGAGTATTATCTTTAATGGCTTGCTTCAAAAAAGTAATAAAGAGCCGCGTTTTTTCAGATAAATATTTATTACTCGGATAAACGGCATATAAAGCGGTTTGAGGCATAATTTCAAACGCATGAGCAATTTGTACCAGCTCTTTTTTATTGATTGCACTTTGCACAAGTACTTTAGGCAAAACAGCAATGCCACAGCCGGTCATTACCGCTTTCTTCACCGTTAGCGCATCGTTACATTGCGCCATCGGTGGCTCGAACATCGTATATTCATTGCCATCATGACGTAGTTTAAAATGGTATTTCCGAGGGTGAAGTAGCTGTATTTTTGAGTGTTGTCGCAAAGTATCGAGCGATAACTGTGACGGCTGTAATGCACCTTCATTTTGCTCAAAGTACTGTGGTGACGTTACCCATATTTGTGGCGAATCTAATAGGTGAATGGCGATTAATTCAGAATCCGGCAATGGGCCAATTTGTACAGCAACGTCAATGTCGCCAGTGTAGAGATCTAAATGCGTTTGCGATATCTTCAAATCGAGTTGGATTTGTGGGTACATTGCCAAGAATTGACCCAGTTGATCTTGGATAAATTCATAATTAAACCCTGTCGGTAAAGAAACCGATAACCTACCACTCGGTACTTGCTTGAAGCCTGATATTGTTGCTCGTGTTGCATCAAGTTGTTCAATAACCAGTTGGCAATGATGGTAAAACTTTTCGCCTTCGCTGGTTAAACGTAAATTGCGCGAGTTTCGCTCTAATAAACGTATATCCAAATCCGCTTCCAGCCGACTTATACTTCGGCTAATAGTCGATTTTGGCATCTCAAGCTTTTTAGCTGCCGCAGAAAAACCACCGCTATCAATCACGGCGACAAATATAGGCATATCGTTAGCGTTCCATTTCATGAACGATTCGTCTCATTATGGCTTCTTGTTCACATATTGGATCGTGATTATGATCATTGTCAATATATGTCAGAGTGAATTGCCATGACCCCAAATACTTTTCCCAAGCTATCGATTGTTCTACTGCTATTAGCCACAAGTGCGCTAACAGTAATGGCAGGTACGCTAGTTGGACCTTCATTACCCGCTCTAAATTCACAGTTTGATAATGTTCAACTTGTGTCGTTATTGCTAACTCTACCTGCGCTAGCCGTTGTTGTAACCGCACCGTTTGTTGGAAAACTCACGTATAAATTCGGCCTTAAGCCATTATTTATTTTTTCCTTATTCGGCTATGGCCTTGCTGGAAGTACCGGACTTTGGCTAGACAGCTTGCCTGCACTGCTAATAGGGCGTTTTGCGTTAGGCATGTCTATTGCCGTAATTATGACATTAAGCGCAACCTTGGTATCTAACCTTAGCTCAGGGCAAGGAAGAGAGAAGCTGATAGCTTATCAATCTGTTGCGATGAATATGGGAGGGGTCGTATTCGTTGGCTTCGGTGGGTACTTGGCTGATTTACACTGGCGATTACCTTTCTCGCTTTACTTATTGGCCATTGCCTTAACAGCCATCGCCGTATTTATTGTTCCAGCAACTACAAAGCAACCCGATAAAGAGAAGGTCATCATCTCGCGCCAACAATGGCTCGTAGTCATCCCTTTTTATATCGTTGGCTTCATGATGATGGTGCTGTTTTACATGATCCCTGTCATGTACCCATTTGTTGTCACCGAATTGCTGGACGCTCGCCCGACTCAAATTGGCTTATCACTAGCACTGTTTAGTATTGTTGCGGCCTTTTCTTCTATGTTGCTACCCAAAATTGCAGGAAAAATCAGTGAATACCAAGTCATGGCTTTCGCCGCACTGGCTTTCGCTATTGGCCACCTTTTTATTGCATTGGCAGGTACATGGGTTGGTATGGCGGTTGGAGGGTGTGTTGTGGGTATAGGATTTGGCATTATCCTTCCCGCTCTGAACAAAGGCATCGCTGCTCGAAGCGAACCCGCCAATCGCCCACAATTAATGGGGGGCTTTGTTACCGCCTTTTTCCTCGGGCAGTTTATCTCACCGATTGCTGGCCGCTTATTCACAACGTCTGATACTCAATCGGCCTTTATCGCGGGAAGCGTTGTGGCATTTATTTTAGCCATACTCTTATTGCTTATGCCTAAAACTGTTCAACGCCAGCAACGTTTAAGCGCACGTAATGCGATCAAAACATAATAAAAAAGCCCACTCATTAAGTGGGCTATTTCAGTAATATTAATGCTATGCAGAGTATATTTTACGCCTAAACGCTCGCATTCCGATCAAACCTAAAGGGAAAAGTAAAAGACTGGCAGGCTCTGGGACAGGGGTGTTATTTGGGTCTCCAGAAGGACCTATGAGTTTTGATGAGCCAGCGCTGAAATCTGTTCCTTCGATGCTTTGTACACGCATACCAACCCGTTGAGCTGAAAACTGCGTTTCATCAAGACCTGCAATGGTAATGTCAAAGCTCAGCGTTTCGATAAAGCCTCCTGCTCCGCCGTTTTGACCGACTTCTACCGCTAAATCCCAATTATCCTCACCACTACCATTTATATTTACATTGCCACCAAGTGAGGTACCCACCGTATTTTCATTGAATAAAGAGCTGATAACTGCCGTACTCCCCCCAAAGGTTGGCGAACCAGTTAATACACCAAAATTTGAGAAATCAAACCAAAGTCCAAGTATGTCACCCTTTGTAATACCAGCATTAATCGGGGCTGAAATATCAGCAGTGACTGTAACCGTATTCGCACCATTATTATCAAACGTTAACTGACCAAAGAAACCACCACCGTTTGTAGCATCTTCTAAATTCGTTATGACTGTTGCATTAGCGACGCTACTGGTAGCCAAAATTGCCGCAAATAATATAGACCTTTTGACATTCATCACTGCTTTCTCTTCTTA
>NZ_JAKJSI010000046.1:0-61831 GCF_050336695.1 Photobacterium minamisatsumaniensis
CATTTAATGACTCTTAATAATCAGTATGTAATAGTTTAATTATAACCATTATTCAATATTTATTAGACATTATTTAAATATGGTTATTCTGATGAATCAATAATATATAAAGTAAATTTGCTTTTTCATTTTTCTTAGACTACTGACCTCTATCAATGCAATAATCATTAAAAGCATAAAACCAATCATAAATAATGCTGTAACTGCTATGTTACCCAACAATAATGACAGTATTAAGCATATAAATGAAAGTATTAAAGAAAAAGTTCTCATAATCATATCTATCCTTGTTATACAAAAAAGAGGAAGGTTAAACTACTCTATAAACCACTTATCACTATAAACAGCTGTTGATGATATTTTTTCCTTTTTTTTCTGACTCGACACTGAATCAACAATAAATCCTAAAACAATGGAAAAGTAACCAAGTAGTGAGAAAGAAATCAATAAAATATCCTCTATTTCAACGGCTAGATATATACTAAAAAACGATATCAATAAGCCTATATACTTCGTCATCCTCTTTCTCCTCTCATTCAATACATTCTTCAATGTGAAATTTGCCTAAAATCTTGCAACTGATCATTTTTCCAAGGTTATCAAAACACTCACAATCAGACAGTACATCAGTCATTTTCACCGTAACAGCACGATACGAACGACTTTCCAATTTCTGTCTATTTTCATTTTGACATCCAAAAAGAAAGATGATGGAAATACTGCATATCACTTTCAATAACATCACTCTGTCCCGTGCTGTTGATTTGATTTAAATGATACGAATTGAATATGGAAGGATTGGGGATGAAATGTGCAAATAATGAGGAGAAACACAATAGCGTTATTGTGAGAAGAAAAAGATAGAAAAAGTCCTATTCAATAATGGCTAAATTAAGCGGCTATTGAATAGGACTCTCGTCCTGAATGCTTGCCTTTGCGTTGAAAGCTTCCTTTGCCCTTCTTCGATTTCACAATGCGAGTATGAAACAATTTACTTGTCACTGCGGCTTTTAACGCATTGTCGTTAATTATACCGCGGCCTAAATCGGTATCATGGTAACCGTTGCTTGGAGAAGCCTCTACCAGCTGTAATTTACGCTTTTTACTCATCGTGTATCCTCTATGATCTTGTTTATGGTTGACAACCTCGTTGTCAAACACAGCATTTTAACGCGTTCATGCTACTGTTGACTAGGGTTAGCTTGTTTGCTGTTGATAATGTGCCTTATAAAGCTTCAAGAAATGCAGGACAATTTCACGCGCTACATCAGTCTCACAGTTTGTAAGAAAGACAATCCCCGTCTGCGTTTCTGTATTAAATAACATTTCAGTTCGAATTCCCTTCACCCAACCACCATGATGAACAAAGCCTTTAATCTTCTTATAATCAAACGTACGCCACCCTAACCCATAATATACATTACTAAGCTGTTTACGATATCGGTATTGATTTGCGCGAATATGAGGCTTATGCATTACACCTAATGAAGATGGCCGAATGACTGTTGGATTATGGCCAAATTGCGCCAGCATCCATTTAGCAAGATCTTGCGCACTGGCATTCACACCTGCAGCGGCTGGTACTCGATAATAATAAGGTGCAGGCTTAACCGCCGCAAAACCCGCTTTCACTTTTACATGAGGTACAACACGGTTTTTCGTCGCTTTAAAAGCATCCAGCCCATATGAGGCATGATCCATTTCTAACGGGATGAATACGTTTTCTTTCACAAAAGTGGCGTAATCCATGCCAGAGGCAAGTGCCAACATTTCAGCGCTGAGATTATAAACAATATTTTGATAGCCGTAGCAATTGCCAGGGTCACAAACAAATTTAACGCGATCAAGCATCTGTAAAATGCGCGTATATTTCACATTATCTTCTAATAAGTCTGAATATGCTTGAGGTACCAACCCAGTAGTATGAGACAACAAATGGCGCAAAGTCACTTCACTGCCGAGTTCAGCATCGCTGAACTCTATGTTATCGAGATAAGGAATAACATGGGTATCCCATTCTAATATGCCTTTATTCACCAATATAGACACTGCAGCCGAGGCAAATGTTTTAGAAATAGACGCCAAAGGAAACACCGTGGCTGAATTGACTTTTTTTGCTCCTCCCGTCTTCGTAACGCCATACCCTCTTAATAAACGTACATTACCATCGATAATGACAGCTAAAGATGCTCCCGGTATGCCCTTTTTCACAGCATTTTTAACGTAAGTATCAAGGTTAAGTGCTATATCATCATTATCAGCCGCGGCACTCTGATTTGTAATCGTTATTAAAGCAGCGAACCACAGCACCTTACATAACTTGCTCACGATAAACACCTCACCATTCACCCACACTAAGCGTAGTTGCTGGTAATGCTTTCCCTTTTTCTCTCAATTGAGAATTTACGCGATTAATAGCAGGCTAATGACACTTCATTTCAGGATAATTTTGTATTATTTAGTCACCGTTCAAGAAAAAAATTACATTTTGAGCTATGATTATTTTGTTTTTAAATCATAAAAAATAGTGTATTTTTTATTTAGGAAGAAAAATTCGCTATTTAACTCAGCGTACAAGCGTTAGCTAAAAATATATGTACACATGTACGCTGAATGGCTTAGAAAATAAAAACAAACGTGTACACGTGTACGCTGAAAATAAGTTTATCTCTTAATGTAATGATAGAACAGTGTGTTTAATGAGCATTTTTAGCGCTTTTACACTAATCACCAATATTGAATAACATACTGATATTTAAAGGTATGATGTACCGTAGCTCGACTAAAAGCGAGATCTGGGACACATTTTCTCTTTTCTTATTTTAATTAATCATTACAATACATCGCCTTGTTCCAGTTATGAACAGTATTTATTAAGGTTTAGCCATGAAAGTTGTCGATTTTTTAATGCAAAAACGTGATGGTCTGTCATTGCATTCGTTTGAGCTAAAAGATTTACTCTCTCCATCTCTTCGTGAACATTGGCTTGATTTTGTTAATAAAGCGAATAAGTCGCAATTAGGCCTTTTGATTGCTGAAAAAAAATCGGCGTCTAATGATGATGTCGCTGAAATATCACCTGTTGATCATCCCTCTCCTAAAGCCGAGTCAGCACCAAAAGAAATGACAATTGTCATGAAACCTGAGGCTGAAGCTCTTTACCATGAACTAACAGCAACGCTTGGTGAAGTGATTCATACAGGCCAATGGTTAGCCGTTGATCAAGACCGTATTAATAGCTTTGCTGCTGTTACTGGTGATCACCAATGGATTCACACGGATCCTGAACGCGCTGCTGCTGAATCACCGTTTAAGACCACCATCGCTCACGGCTTTTTGACCTTATCACTGCTCTCGGTATTAACTGACAGCGTTGACCCAGAAAAGCAAAAATTTCCAACGGCTAAAATGATGGTCAATATGGGCCTGAATCAAGTCCGTTTTCCTTACCCTGTAAAAGCAGGAAACCGCGTACGTGCAACGACTAAAATTGAGTCTGTTACTCCAATCAAGCGCGGGTTAGAAATTGTGCAAGTTTTAACGGTTGAAATCGAAGGTGTACGCCGCCCTGGCTGTGTAGCAGAATCTGTGATCCGCTTGCACTTCTAGATATACCGTAGTTCACACCCTCATTTTAGAACCAAAGGCCATGCCTTTGGTTTTTTATTTGCATGCTAAAAAAATCCGCAAATACGTTACTCCCTATCCAATCGCCTTCTCGCAAATAAAAAGTGCTATCAATACTTTACACGAGCATATTTTTACTATTAAATCCCACACAATAAAACAATATTCGAAACAAATGTAAAACAATAAATCATTCACCAGACTAATGCCTGAATGATTTTTAAAAATTACAAAGGGAAGTCAATGATTCGACTTGTTATAGCCATTACAGTCCTCGCCATAGTTTCGTTAACCGCATATTTGAAAATGCTCAATATTCAATCAGATGCAAGACGTGCAACATTACAGACAGTGGTAAGCAATATGCACACTATGTCATCAATAGTCTATACAAAATCACTGGTTAATAGCTCAGAGACGCGTTGTTACAGTATTAGCGAAGATGCAACTGTCGAGAACAGTTTCATTTTCATTGATGATATTTATACCTGCAATGGGTATCCAACCGCTCATATTGATAACGTAAAAAGGGCTTTTGATATTGATGATGACCTTTTCATCACCAATAGAGGGGATGACAGTAACGGCCGTACCGCCTCTATCTCATTTAATCAATCTGAATCACTCAACAATCAGTGTTTCGTCAGTTATACCGATGCTGTTAATACAGGCATGTACATTGTTAAATTTAAAGACAGTGGCTGCTAAAAACTTGCGCGCCTTGTTATGAGGCGCACATATTAGTCATCTTACAATTATGGCCATTAAGCAATGGCCTCTAACTTGGTAATAAATGATTCAGCATCTTGTTGGAAAAGTGGCAAGTGTTGAGCGATCTTTTCATCAGGCCAATCCCACCAAGCTAATGCACTAAGGCGATCCCCTATCGACTCATCATCAAATCGAAGTCTCAATACACGCGCAGGATTACCAACAACTATCGACCAAGGCGCGACATCTTTAGTCACGACACTACCCGCTCCAACGATAGAACCATTACCGACAGTTACACCCGGTAAGATAATAGCACCATGACCAATCCATACATCATGCCCAATTAATACTTTGTCTTCAGCCCGCCACGCGAAGTCATCGAGATCGGTAGGGTTTTCTCCAAGTTTGTATTTTCCTGGGCGGTAAGTGAAGTGGTGCAATGTTGGACGCCACCAAGGGTGATTACTTGGGTTCACCCTTACGCTGGCAGCAATGGAAGTAAATTTACCAATCTCTGTAAACATCAAATTTGAATCATTTTGGATATAACTATAATCCCCTACTTCGACATTATTCAGAACACAGCGATCACTTATCTCGACCCAACGGCCAAGCTGGGTATTATGCATTTGACAGCTATCAGCCACCTTTGGCTCAGCGCTGAGTGTCGGTGATAACGGCTGAGATGTTGGCGTATCCATAATTGAATTCCTGTCCATCGGAAACTAAGAAGAAGGTGTGGTTAAAATATTGAGGGTTATCCATTGCCCAGCTTTCAAAGCTATGACCAATATGGATCAACCCCATTCTTGCCACATTGCATGAAGATTGAATCTGCTTAGCAAGAATAACGTCATTATGGTTTTGTGGCTGTTCGCCAACATCTCGGCTAACAGGAGGAAAACTACAATCAATCAGCACCAAATCAACTGGGTTTTCCAATAGCCATTGCTTAACCTTTTCAGGCAGATCGACAGTGTCGGTCAAATACGCTATTCGCTTCCCCTGCCATTCAAAGCAATACCCCATACAAGGTTTTGAATGGATCATCGGCAATGGTGTAATACAAATACCTTGCCAGTTGAAAGGCTCGAAGGCCACTTTCGGTAATTGAAAATCTAAAATTCCCGGATGTTTAAACAGATCATCACAGCCCGTAGGGTCATCAGGCCCATCAACAGGTATTGATACATTCACTCCCCATCGTAAATCAAACAGCGCATGAACATGATCCATATGATAATGAGTCAGTAGGATCCTATCGATTTCGCCTGCGGGAAAACGAGTGAGCAAATTATCGGCATTGGCATCTATCAATAATTGTTTGTTATTTACGCTCAATACTGCCGACGTTTTTCCACGGCGATACTGAGGTTCAACTTTAGCTCTATTACAGGCTTTACAACTGCAACCATAAACAGGTAACTGACGAGCGTTTCCTGTCCCTATCGCCGTTAATTTCATTTTTCCACTTCCTACACTTTCGTAATGGGTAACGTCAGACTTCCCTGATAGAAAGGCATTTAGCAAATTGCTTCATGGTACTTTCCAACGTGTCGCTATTATCAATAACAACCCCTTCTTCAGGGCATTGTCGGCGATATTGCTCAGCCCTTGCCATCCGCTTTACAATTTCACTGTCACTTTCTCGTCCTCGTTTATAAAGCCGTTGCTCTAGCACCGCAGGCTTTACATCAATCATGACAGGAATAAGTTTATCGCCATACAAAGTAATTGCTGTATCAAGGTAGGCGCGCGAACCATTGACAATCACATCGACACCTTGCGACAGCCATATATCAATTTCTTTTCCCACACCGTAGCTGTAACCATTTGCCTGCCAATCCATAGCAAAAAAGCCTTGCGATTTACGTTGAAGAAACTCGGCAGCAGAAAGCTCAACATGGTTCTCGCCACCCGCTTCTGCAGCGCGTGTAATATAGCGATGAGCAACCATCATTTTACCTGGCCACAATTCACGTGCTGCTTGTAATACGCTATCTTTCCCTGCACCGGATGCACCAATTACATAAAATAGCCTTGCGCTTTTATTTCGCACTCTCACCCTCCCTATTTTGTCATCACAAGTGATACTGAATCTAAAACACCTGACGGCCTTCACGCCAAACACGGGTCACATAAGTATGATCATGCAAGTGATGCGCCAACACTAAATCTGCGCGTTTTCCTTCGGCAATCACACCGCGATCATTAAGCTGCAGCGCTTGAGCTGGATTCAATGTTGCTAATTTGGTGGCTGCAGCTAAATCAAGGCTATTACGATCATCTTCCGCTAATTTGAAAATAGCATCGAGTAAGCTACTCGGGTAATAGTCTGACGATAAAATGTCTAACACACCCTGTGCGGCAAGTTCATGAGCAGCCACGTTTCCAGAATGAGATCCACCTCGAACCACGTTTGGTGCGCCCATCAAAACTTGCAAACCGAGTTCATGAGATGCTTGCGCAGCTGCTACCGTTGTTGGAAATTCCGCGATAACCATACCAAGGTCATGCGACTCTTTTACATGTTCAAATGTTGCATCATCGTGGCTTGCCATTGGAATACTACGCTCACGACACTGGCGAGTAATTTCAGCACGGTTAATGGCTGACCAACGCTCAGAACGCGCTCTTTGCTCAGCCTCGAACTGATGCATTTTCTCGTCACTGAACTTATACTTTCCTTGATAATATTCACGGTATTTCTGAACATTGACGAACTGACGCTGCCCTGGCGCATGATCCATCAAGGATACTAAATGAACGGCAGGCACATCCCTATAACGTTCAAACATATCGACTGTGGTTTCATGTGGGACTTCACAGCGTAGATGTAAAAAATGTTCTGCGCGATTAACACCACGTTTTTCACTTTCGACAACCGTATTAATTAAATGATCGAGGTTATCTTGTCGTTTTCCGCCTTCTCGGTAGTCACCCAAAGCAACGGCATCCAACACTGTGGTAATACCCGAACCAATCAACTGCGCATCGTGAGCACTCATAGCAGAAAAAGGTGGCCAATCCACTTTAGGACGAGGCGTGAAATACTTTTCTAAATTATCAGTATGAAGCTCAATTAACCCCGGCATCAACCAACCCGCTTCACCATTATAAGCTTGGGGTAATTGACTTGGTGTATCTGACATTGCTTTGATAACACCGTTTTCCAACTCAACAGAGCCATTGACGACTTGATCTTCAAGTACTAGGTGTACATTGGTAATAATCATTGTTTTCCCTTTCTCAGACTATTAAGCAACCTGACTCGTCGCCGTTTCTTGCTGTGTTACTGCAACTGATGGTGCAGTCGTTGTCGATTCCATATCATAAAGACGATCTGCCACTTGGCTTCTGACCTCTTCATCATGGAAGATACCCACAATCGCGGCACCACGGGCTTTGGCTTCTTCAATTAAACTCACAACGACAGCACTATTTGTTGCGTCGAGTGAGGCTGTTGGCTCATCAAGTAGCAATACGGGATAATCAACAATGAAGCCTCTAGCAATATTCACACGTTGCTGTTCACCACCAGAGAAAGTTGCTGGAGCAAGATGCCATAAGTGCTCAGGTACATTCAGACGTGATAATAACGTTGCTGCCTTTTGTTCTGCCTCTTGACGACAGCCACCGATTTCTAGCATCGGTTGCATCACAACCTCTAGCGCACTGATACGAGGAATAACCCGCAAGAACTGGCTAACCCAGCCAACAGTATCGCGGCGAACATTCAAAATAGCGCGAGGTGTTGCTGTAGCAAGGTCGACCCATTCACCATGATGACTGATCGTTATCGACCCTTCATCAATGACATAGTTGGCATACAACGCTCTTAGCAACGTCGATTTACCTGATCCGGAATGACCGTGAAGTACGACACACTCTCCTTGATTAACCGTTAATTCTGCGCCTGTTAAAACAGGAAGCTCAATACCGTTTTGGTTATGCAGAATAAAGGTCTTAGTGACATTTTTTACATTTATCATTGGCTTATTCATGTCTAATACTTCCCTTAATTCTGTAATACCGACGAAACCAGTAGCTGGGTATATGGATGTTGTGGGTCATCAAGCACTTGGTCTGTTAACCCTGTTTCAACGACTTTACTTTGCTTCATTACCATCAAACGGTGAGCAAGCAAGCGGGCAACGGCTAAATCATGCGTTACGATCACCACAGCTAATTCTAAGTCGGTAACTAACCGGCGTAATAAATCCAGTAATTTGGCTTGTACCGACACATCAAGCCCGCCAGTAGGTTCATCCATAAAGATTAATTTGGGATGGGTAACCAAGTTACGAGCAATTTGTAAACGCTGCTGCATGCCTCCCGAAAACGTTGTTGGCATATCATCAATACGTTCAGCTGGAATTTCTACATCACCTAACCATTGCTCCGCCTTCTGACGAATTTCTCCGTAATGGCTTTCACCAACCGCCATCAAACGCTCACCAATGTTCCCCCCAGCCGATACTCGACCTCTAAGGCCATCCATTGGATGCTGATGCACCACGCCCCACTCTGTACGTAATAGATGGCGTCGTTGACTTTCTGCCATGGCATACAAATCTTCAATTTGGCTGATTTGTGAAACGGCATTTCCTCGTAAATACAAAACCTCACCATCATCCGGCGCTAAACGCCCTGAGATGGCCTGCAATAATGTACTTTTACCTGAACCAGACTCACCAACAATCCCAAGTACTTCACCGGGATACAAGTCAAATGACACCGATGAGAAACCTTTCCCCGGCGCATAGAGCTTAGTGAGGTCTTTGACTGAAAGAAGCGGCTGTTCCTGATTATTCACTGTTTTTATTCCATCATTCATTACGTCTTACCCTATTGCGCCTGCGCTGATTGTTGCTGTGTTTGTTGTTCATTATTTTGACGACAATAATCAGTATCAGAGCACACAAAAACACGATTACCTTCATCATCAATAACCACTTCATCAAGGAAGGTGTCTGTTGCACTACAAATACTGCACGGCTCATCCCATTGCTGAATTTCAAATGGGTAATCATCAAAGTCCAAGCTTTGCACTTTGGTGTAAGGCGGAATGGCGTAAATACGTTTTTCACGTCCAGCACCAAACAACTGCAGTGCGGCCATTTGATCCATTTTCGGGTTATCGAACTTCGGGATCGGGGACGGATCCATAATGTAACGGTCATTAACTTTTACGGGGTAAGCATAAGCTGTTGCGATATGACCAAAGCGCGCGATGTCTTCATACAATTTGACGTGCATGATCCCGTACTCTTGAAGCGCATGCATTTTTCGCGTTTCTGTTTCTCGTGGCTCAATAAATCGTAACGGCTCCGGAATTGGCACTTGATAAACTAAGATTTGATCTTTTTGTAATGTAATTTCTGGAATACGGTGGCGGGTTTGAATAATCGATGCTTCTGTTGTGGTTTCTGTCGTCTTCACATCTGCTACCGTCTTAAAAAACGACCGAATTGATACCGCGTTTGTGGTGTCATCAGCCCCTTGGTCAATCACTTTTAAAGTATCGTCTTGCCCTACTATCGCTGCAGTTAATTGAACACCGCCAGTTCCCCAGCCGTAAGGCATTGGCATCTCACGCCCACCAAACGGTACTTGATAGCCTGGTATTGACACTGCTTTCAAGAGTGCACGGCGGATCATGCGCTTCGTTTGCTCATCAAGATAACCATAGTTATATCCATGATTGGTTGAGTTTTGCGTTTTTTGAGACGTTGTATTACTTACCTGAGACATTTATTTCCCCTCACTATCTGACTTCTGTGCCATCATCTCGTCGTGCTCTTTATGCATTTTTCGCAATAGTTCCAGCTCTGCTTGGAAATCAACGTAATGCGGCAACTTCAGATGGGAAACAAAACCTGCGGCTTCAACGTTATCGGCATGGGCAAGGACAAATTCTTCATCTTGCGCAGGGCCATCAACAGGTTCACCATACTCTGCACCTTGTAGCGCCCTATCAACCAGTGCCATTGACATGGCTTTGCGCTCGGTAAAACCAAAAGTCAGGCCATAGCCTCTTGTCAGCTTTGCTTTTTCTTGCTTACTGCCGATAAATCCATTAATCATCTGGCACTCAGTCAGTTCGATATCACCAATATCGATATCAAAGCCTAACTCTTCCGGACACAGTGACAGCGTCACCTTTCCTGAGCGCATTTCACCCGCAAATGGGTGATTTCGGCCATAACCACGCTGAGTTGAATAGCCAAGTGCGAGTAAGTAACCTTCATCACCACGGGCTAACTGCTGTAAGCGAGCCGAGCGATCACACGGGTAGTTAACTGGCTCCATCGTAATATCTTCTGGTAACTGACCGTCGTCGTTTTCTGTCACCATCAAATCAAGCTTTTCTAAAATACCCAGCACTTGTGGACAGGGCTCTTGTTCGGTTTGAATACGCTCTGGAGCAGGATATTCACCTTCAGCGAGCAAGCTGAAATCAAGTAAGCGATGCGTGTAATCATATGTCGGCCCCAATAACTGCCCGCCAGGCAGATCTTTATATGTGGCAGAGATCCGTCGCTCTATTTTCATCGCAGAGGTATCAACAGGCATCAACACAGCCAAACGTGGCAATGTTGTGCGATAAGCTCGTAGCAAGAAGATGGCTTCAACTAAATCCCCAGCGGCTTGTTTAATTGCCAACGCTGCCAACTCTTTATCGTAGATCCCGCCTTCGGTCATCACCCTATCAACTGAACCTGTCAGCTGCTCACTAATCTGGCTAACCTGCAACTCAGGTACTTCTGGATTACCACGACGTTTATGTGCCTGAAGTTGGTGTGCGGCACTGATTGCTTTTTCACCGCCTTTTACTGCTACATACATGATGAAACCTCCACCGATGTTGAACGTGGAATAGCAACGACTTGTTGCCCTGACACAAAGATAAAATCTAAGCCTAGTGGGAACTGTTTGCCCTGCTCACAAAGACGGTCTACTAATGAGGTCGGTAAATCACCAAGTTTGACTGTTGTTTGGGTTTGAATACCTGGTCCACTTAATACAAAGCTTGCACCTGCTTCAACACTGTCAGTTTCAATAATCACAGTCGTACTACGATCTGGATATTCTTCATCACCTTCGTTAAAAGACAGTGAATCAAGGTTCAATGTAGCCAGATCTTGTTTGGCAATAACGGCAAAATTGGCTTTATTCGGCGCAGCATTGGTGACTGCACCACTATGAAAATGGATATTCTCAGTTGCCGAAGCGTCTTGACTCAGCGATGTTGATAGCCAAAGCGGCGTACTATTATCCGCCATAGCAAGCAGTACTTGGCTTGTCGCAGACATCATCGAACCAAAGCCGTGACAACGGTCAAGTGTTACCACTACACCAGGTTCTGACATTGCAGTTAGCAATCGACGAAAGCAAGCTTGGCTGTCGTGAACGGCATCTGTAAAAGCCGAGGTAATATTACTCATGTATTTCTCCGTTAATCCTTTTCGGCTTTTAGTCTTCGCCACGCACCATGGTGAAAAAGTCAACCTTACTACTTGCAACTTGTTGTTGAACCAGTATTTCTTGTTCTTTTTTGTCTGCAGCCAATGGTGTGATCACCTGATTAATAATGACTTCTCGGTACTGATTGGTTTGCAGCAAAGMATCGATAACAGCGGCAAGTTCAGCATGTTGTTTATTCCGTCCTTGCAGGTAGCTATAACCCAATTCACCACTGGTTATTTGCACAACTGCTCTTGTTATCGTGACATCACCAATATTGAACTGACGACCTGTTCCTCCCATTTTGGCCCTCACTTGCGCAAGACCAATTTCAGCTGGGCGAATAGTCTGATATTCAAGCGGAAGTGCCTGTATTGCATTCAATGCTTTCCAATGTTGTTCCAGTGTTTCAAAGCTTGCTTTCGCTAGCACTGACATCCAGTGTTTTCTCTGGTCAGTCGTATCCATTTAGTGCTCCATGACTAATTCAATGACATCAGAACGGGTATTTGAGCTGGAATATTCAGCAATGACCTCAGTTCCTTTAATGACATTCGTGGTTCGTATTTTCAGTAATGGTATGTTGGAATTAATTTGTAGTAGTCGACAATATTCCGTACTTGGCATTTGCGCTCTAAGCCGCGTACTTTTTCTGATTAAATCCACACCCAATTCTTTTTTTAAAAACTGATGCAGTGACCCTGATTTAAAATGCTTTAATATTGGCCACCACGTATATTCAGGTAAATAATGGTCAATGACGGTACGTGGCACACCATCTATTTTCCGGAACGTGCGAATATGAATAATCTTCTTCTCTTGTTCGCAATTTAATTTTTTTGCTAACGACTCACTAGCTAGCATAGTGCGAGATTTCAATACCTCACATCGAGGCAGTGAGCCTTGTTCTAACAGGTTTCCAGTAAAGTGGGCGCCAGCATGAAGGTGATAATCCGCTGGCTGACTAACTACCATATTCCCCTTACCTTGATGTCGCATTACTAAACCAGCAAATACCAATTCATCAATCGCACGCCTTACGGTGTGGCGATTAACCGAAAAGAGTTCTGCCAATTTAGACTCTGATGGTAAATAATCACCGTGAGAGTATTTATTGCGAACGTCATCCTCCAGTTTTTTGGCAATTTCTAAATACACTCGCATGAATCATCCCTGTTTTATTTCCCATTCACTTATCTAGACATGTAAACGTAAAATTTTTATTTATTCATTAATCTTCTATGAAGGTTAAATGAATTTCTTACGAATAATTTGGGAAACAAAATCAATAATGCTGACAGTAACAATCACAATAAACATAATGGCTGCCGTTTGTTGCATCTGGAAGCCAGATATAGATTGCCAAAGCAATACGCCAATGCCACCAGCACCGACCATACCAACAACCGTTGCTGAGCGAATGTTTGATTCTAACCGATAGAGCGAATATGAAATCCACAGTGGCAATACTTGCGGAATAACGCCGTATAAGATTACTTCAAAAGAATTAGCGCCTGTTGCTTTAATCCCTTCTATCGGGCCTGGCTCAACCGCTTCTACTGCTTCGGCAAACAGCTTTGCCAATACACCAGTAGTGTGTATAAACAATGCCATTACACCAGCAAATGGCCCTAACCCCACCACTACAACGAACAACATGGCAAACACCATTTCATTAATGGCACGTAGTGCATCCATTAAACGGCGAACGGGAAATGTCACCCATGTAGGCATTAAGTTTTCAGCACTCAATATACCAAACGGTATCGCCAGCAAAATTGACAGTAGTGTGCCCCAAATACCAATCTGAATCGTCACTAGCATTTCTGATAGGTATAACTCGAGATCAGTAAAGTCCGGCGGAAAGAAGTCATTGAGCAATTGAACCATATTTTCAGGGTGCTCAAGAAACATCATCGGTGCCATTTCAGCACCACGCCAAGCCCACATCAATACACTTAGCACTATAACTGCTATCACTGCATTTTTAATTGATAGCTTAGATTGTGGCATCATTAGTTGAGTTTGCATTTATTTGTCCTTTTCCGCAGTAAGAGCCATGTTTGTTATAAACGGCTCTCCCTGCTTAAATTCCTAATTAACCTTCAAGTGCTTGGATTTCTTTTTCAAGTTCCGCTAGTTCAGCTTCATATTTAGCAATACGTTTCGCTTTTTCGCTGTCACTTAAACGCGGGTTATCTTGGGTTTCAACCAATGATTTATAAGCTTCCATTTGGCGGATTGGCAGCAGTTGGTTATTATCTGCAGCGGAGAAGCCTGACCAAGAAAGTAGCTTAAGGTTTTCTAACTGGTCTTTATTATCTTTACCGTAAGACAAGAAAAACTGGCGAGTTTTCTCTTTTAAGTCCGGAGATATATCTTTCCGCCATGTCATTACATCAGAAGGTATCAACGCTGACTGCCAAACCACCTTCAGCTTATTAAACAAATCAGGTGTGCTGCTTTCTAAACGCATCAAATTCATCGTGTGATTCGTCGCAACATCCACGCGCTTGTTCGCTACAGCAACTGCATTTGCTGCATGGCCCGCCGCTATGGTGCGTTTGAAGTCATGCGCTGAAATATGATTCTGAGCTAACGCATAGTAATTGGGAACGAGGAAGCCTGACGTTGAGTTTGGCTCACCATTACCAAACGTTAGATCCTTACGATTATCAATAACATCTTGCAGTGTATTGATCTTATCGTTCTCGCTATTGACGAGTAGAACACTGTAATAACCTTCAAGGCCATCTATATCGATATAGCGAGCAAATATTTCTGCATTAGCCCGATCAACAGCTTCCATTGCCGATTTATTACCAAAGTAAGCGAAATCAACCTTTTTGAAGCGCATCCCTTGGATGATCCCTGCATAATCTGGGGCAAAATATGCTTTAACTGGAATACCAAGTTCTTTGCTTAAATCATTCAACATTGGCTCCCAGCGCTGCTTTAAACTTTGTTGAGCATCCGTTGTAATAATGCCAAAGTTAATCTCTTCAAGTGCTTCTGCAAATGTCGTCATCGGAGCCATAATGCTTGCTGTAATCACCAACGAGCGGCCTAAGTTTTTAATCGTGCGTAGCATGATTATTCCTCTATTATTCCGTTAGATTAATATGAAGGTGCCAATTCGGTAACGGGTAGCAAAGTGTCTGTTTCTGGCTTTTTCGCTGCATAGAGCGCATTCAATTTTTGTTCACTCAAATCAGTCGAGGCACCTTGATAAAACACCTCACCATCGCGTAGTGCGATGATCTGTTCGCAATACTTCAAGGCATGTTCGACTTGGTGCAAGGTAACAATTACCGGAATGCCTTCTTTTTTATTGATGTCTTCAAGCAGCTCCATCACGATACGTGACGACTCAGGATCTAATGAAGCAATTGGCTCATCCGCGAATATGATCTTAGCTTCCTGCATCAGCGCCCTAGCGATAGCCACACGTTGCTGCTGACCACCTGATAAAGTAGAAACTCGCTGGTAGGCGAACTGCTCCATACCAACCCGCTTCAAGGCTTGAAGTGCCCGCTTTTTTTGTTCGGTCGTATAAGTACCTGTTAATGTACGCCACTTTGGGGTAGTACTTAGCGCTCCAACGAGGACATTGGTCATCACACTCAAGCGATTAACTAAGTTAAATTGCTGAAATATGTAACCTGATTGGGCGCGGCATTGCCTGATCTGCTTACTGGCTTTTCCCTGACCTTGAACAGTCTCACCTAATACTTTTATCTCTGAAGCCGTCGTTTTATCCGCGATAATAAGACCACTTAAATGACGTAATAATGTCGATTTTCCAGAGCCAGAAGGCCCTAAAAGTGCAGTCATCGAGCGATCATTTATCGTAAGATTAATATCTTTCAGCGCTTGCTTAGACCCGAAAGTCTTACTCACATTACGTATTGTTATGATGGTATCCATGTCCGTCATCTCATGTCTGATTCGAGATACACAGTGCAGGTTTTATATGACTGTTTTATTGATAAGACATGTCAGAATCATGACTAACATTACAGCTAATCAACTTGTTGAGTGGTCTACCTTATTGTTTATAAAGTAGATAAGTCGTGATATGAAATGTAATGAGGGAACTTGTCTAGATAAGAGGTTAAAAAAAGGTTCATTGTTTAAGCCCTCTCTAATTATTCCAAATTATTAAAGAGGGACTTCTTGTATTCAGTTATAAATAACTAACCACACTTAGTTATAGGTAGGGAGAATATTTTAGCCATTCATTGACTTCATTAACCTTAATGAATTCAACGTTACTAATATTGTTCCACCCGCATCAGACAATACTGCCCCCATTAACCCTGTGATGCCGAAAAGCGTCGTGGCAAGGAAAAAGGTATTGATACCCAGTGCAATGACAATATTTTGCCTAGTGATAGACGCAGTATTTTTTGATAACTGAATCATCATTGGCAGCTTTGTCAGCTGTTCATGCGTAATCGCAGCATCTGCCGTTTCCAGAGCAATATCGCTACCACGGCCCATCGCGATTCCCAATTCAGCTGTTTTCAACGCAGGTGCATCATTAATACCATCACCGATCATTGCAACCGCACCCTGGGTTTCATCTTGCAGCTGAATAATCGATGTCACCTTATCTTCAGGCAAAAGCTCAGCTTTATAATCAATCCCTAATTCATTCGCAATTGATGCAGCGGCTCGACGATTATCTCCCGTAAGCATGACGCTCGAGATCCCCATTCTCTTTAATTCATCGATTGCTTGCTTCGCATCGTCCCTTAGCGTATCAGCGATCCCGATCAACCCTAGGACATTCTGATCTTCTAATACAACAACGACCGTATTCCCTTTTGATTCGAGCTCTTGCACCGTACTTTCACAATCGCTATTTGAAAGTACACCCTCAGCAACATAACGCGGGGCCAAGATTTGTATCTTTCTACCCTCAACATCACCAATAACACCTCGCCCATTAATGACCTGAATGTTATTCGCTTCTACACGCTCTACCCCATTATCCTGTGAATACTCGATAATGGCTTTTGCCAAGGGGTGGCTAGAGCCCTGCTCTACAGATGTAGCAAGCTTCAACAGGGTCGGCAGTGTTTCACCATAGGGTAAAACCGCTGTCACTTTCGGCTTACCTTCAGTTAAAGTGCCGGTTTTATCAAAAGCGAGCTTAGTGATATCTTTTAATTGCTCAAGCGATGCTCCACCTTTAATTAACGCACCAAACCTTGATGCTGAAGTCAGTGCCGATGTGACTGCCGCAGGTATTGAAACAACCAAAGCACAAGGGCATGCAATCAGTAGTAATGCCAACGCTTTATATACCCAAGGCATCCACTCTGCACCGAATAACATTGGTGGAATAACCATTACAAGAGCAGCAAGTGCCATTACCAAAGGTGTGTACCAAGCACTAAAGGCATCAACCATCCGTGCGATTGGTGCTCTACGTTCTTCAGCTTCTTCGATAAGGGTGATTATTCGGTCAATCGCATTATTACCCGCTTCTGACTCAACGGTTAACCTTACTGGCTGATCTTCAACTAAACTACCAGCAAGGATTTTTTCTCCTTTGTTTCTGGTAATGGGAATAGACTCACCCGTTAACGCACTTTCATCAAAAATGCCTAACTGACTCTCAAGTATGCCATCAACAGGAAGTCGGCTCCCCGGTAGCACTTCAATGGTATCGCCCGGATTCAGGAAATCTGCTTGTACTTCTAATCGTTCGCCATTCTCGACCTTTAATGCCGTATCTGGTGTCAGGTTCATTAAGCTTTTAATGCCGGCTTTTGCTTTTTGACTCGCGAACCCTTCCAACATTTCGCCAATGGAAAATAATAGAAGCACTAATCCAGCTTCAACGGTTTCACCTAAGATCAAAGCACCAATAGCTGCAACAGTCATTAGCGTTTCTATGCCGAACCATGTGCCATTTTTCATTTGCATAAAAGATTTATAGGCAAAAGGAACAACACCGACCACGGTTGCAATATAGAACCCTATTTCACCAAAGCCCGAGTCAATGGCCGTTAGTATGGTGGCGATCGTCATTAATGAAGCTAAGAGAGAAAAAGTGGTATAGTTTTTCCAAAACGGCAGTTCTTCATCCGAGTCATTCGTTTTTAATCGAAACCCAAGTTGATTCACCGTTTGCTCTATCAGGTCGGGATCGGCATCTTCATCTAAAATAGCAATGAGCCGCTCGGTAGCAAAAGTAACTCGGACTTGCCTAACGGGTTTCATTGATTGCAGTGCTTTTTCTATTTTGGCAGCACACGCCGCACAATCCATTCCTGTAACACTATAGCGATAGCTCTTATTGCCTTTAATAGAAACTGCATTCGATCTGGTTACGGCTGCAGAACTACAGCACGACTTGCTTGCACATTCACTCATTTGCTCACTCCTTTAAAAAACTAAAGCAAGCATAACCCTTGAGTTAACTCCAAGGTCAAGAGTGTATTATTAAAAAATTAAAATTCACCAAATCGCTGGCAAAAAAAAGGCTGGGATATCCCAGCCAAAGTCACACACTATTTATTCATATGTTGCCGTATAGGATTATGTTTCCATGTTAACACGGGGTCTATCTGACTAATTTCAAACGACAGAGCACAAATGACCGCCCCAGTTTGATTAATAGGCTCTAACCACGCTTCTAACAGCTGGCATATATCGTCGCCAGCATGCTTTAACTGCTCTTGCGTACGACCAGAACCTACCCGGAAATTAACATGGATATACGCATATAACGGGTTACCATTTGTCACTCTAAAATGATTAACCGCAGTAGCTCGACTACGGCAGCCCGTTATAGGAAAGAACTCTGATTGCTCGATAAACCCATGCAACGAATGGAACAGTTCATCAAAACTCACATGCTTTTCAAGGTTTGGTGAATAATCAATAATAAAATGTGGCATCCTTTTCCTTCCTAATTTCTTTTCCCTAGCAAATCACTTCGGGCATTAAACCCTATGCCTTCTGATGCATTATGAATACAACAATTGTGGCAAGAACAGTGATATTTCAGCAATTACCATAACAAGTAATAAACGCACAATATCAGCACACCAAAACGGTGTTACACCACGAAATATTTCACTGGTTCTAATATTCTTTAATACTGCTTTCAATACAAAGACGTTCATACCGACAGGCGGAGTAATTAGACTAATTTCAGTGACAATCACGACAACAATACCAAACCACACTAGATCAAAGCCTAGGCTTGCTACCAAAGGAAAGAATACTGGTACCGTCAACATCAGCATCGACAAGGACTCAAATACCATTCCCAAAACAATGTACACCGCAATGATCATTAGAATAACCATCGTCGGCGAAACATCGTACGCCGAAACAAGATTCAATAGGTCGTCAGGCAAACCTGCACGATTGATAAAGTTTGAAAATATAAGTGCCCCAATTAACACGCCAAATAACATGCCGGTTGTTCTAGACGAATCACTCAACACGTCAAATAGCACACGCCAGTTTAAAGATTTACGTAAAATCGCGATAACAAATGCACCACCAGCGCCAATTCCAGCCGCTTCAGTTGGTGTAAAGATGCCACCATAAACGCCGCCCATCACTAAAATAAACAGACCAACAATGCCACGTACTTTCTTAATTTCTTGCCAGCGCTCAGACCAGCTCATTAACTCACCGCGAGGACCTGCACTTGGGTTACGCCAGACTACGTATTGCACAGCAGCCAAATAAAGCAACACACCTAACAAGCCCGGAATGAGCCCCGCTGCAAATAATTCTCGAATGCTCGTTTCTGTTAATAGGCCATATAAAACCAAAATAACACTTGGCGGGATCAGTATTCCCAGCGTACCACCAGCCGCAATTGATGCGGCAGCAAGGGAATCAGAATAACCAAATTTACGCATGGGCGGCATCGCGACTTTGGCCATCGTAGCCGATGTTGCTAAGCTTGAGCCACATATGGCAGAGAAGCCGCCACAAGCCAGAATGGTTGCCATAGACAAACCACCGCGCCGATGACCCAGCAATGCATATGATGCAGTATATAGTTCTTGCGATAACCCTGAACGTGTAATCAAATTACCCATTAAAATAAACAGCGGGATGACAGACAAGTTGTAATCTTGCGCAGTATCGATAACCCGTCTCGATGCCATGGTTAATACACTTTTCCAACGAAACTCATTGAACGTCGAAAAATCAAGTCCTTGCAGGTAGGCAAAACCAAAGAACCCTACTACCCCCATCGCTAATGCTATTGGCATTCGCATAACAAGGATAAAAACCAGCATAATGGCAAAACCAATGAGTGCAACTTCCATGTTTTATCCCTCCACCGTTTGTGTTTGTTCTTTTTGATTAGATGTCCACAAGCGGATAATGCCCCAAGTCAATACACCGGCTGCAGTTACCCAGCTCATAATCGCAATGTACTGAACAATGATTCCAACTGAGAAACCTAAATATTCTGTGGTTTCATTTCGTTTAATTGAGCGAGCAGCAAGTTCCCAGATACGTACCGCTAAGAAATAAAATGAAGCGCTGATAATAATGGCTGAAAATGTGCCTAGTAGGCGAATAACCACAGGCTTCATGAAGCGGTCAAGAATATCGACAACAACATGACCGCCACTCCAGGTTATTTTCGGCATCTGTGAAAACACCACTAATGCGATACCAATCTCTGTAATTTCACTTGCTCCCTGAATGGGGCTATCGAAAAAGTAACGACCGATAACATCAAAACAGGTTACTAGCATGAGCATCATTAACGCTGTACCCGCTAGGCACTCAAGCAGAAACGAAACAATGCGGAGTGGCCCCGGCTCATCATAATTTTGATTTAACCATTCAGAGAACGTCATAATTACAACTCGCTCTGGTAAGATTCTGCAATTTGACGGTATTCGGTCAATGCCGCTTTTGCATCAAAGCCTTTATCATCAGCACGTTCGACCCACTCATCACTTACACCAGCAATACGAGATGAAATATCTTTTGCCATGATGCTATCAGCTGTCAGTTTGACATAATCAACATTTCGTTCTTCTGCCGCAGCCAAGCCGACACTATCGGCCTTACTCCACACCCTACCAATCATGGCTGACAATTTTTCACCAGAGACTGATGCAATGGCATCGCGGTCTTTTTTACTGATTTCATACATGAAGTCTTCATTCATAAATACCGAGAAACTACCGCGAAATAAACCACCGGGGTAATCGATAACTTGTGTTGTGACTTCATTCAAACGTAGGGCTTTCTGATCAAGTAACGCAATGAATACGCCATCAACTACGCCTTGCTGCAACATTTCATAAATTTTAGGTGCCGGTGCATTTACATTGGTAACGTTCAATTCTTCACCCACAGCGGCTGCGATACCACCTGGCGCCCGAATTTTTAGCCCTTTCAAATCGTCAATGGTGTTAACCGACTCGCGCAAATGCAACACGCTTGGGCCATTGGTAAAGAGTGCTAGCAGCTCTAGCCCATCATGCTCTTCAGCTTCTGCAAGGTATTTTTCATTCACTCGCCAGTAAGCAACCGAGCTTGCTTCAGCATCTGCATTAATGGCTGGCTGCTCTGCTAATTCTGTACTTACAAAGCGCCCAGGCACATACCCATGTAATGACCAGCCAGCATCAACCACACCGTCTTCCACTAAGTCGAAGTAGCTTTTAGGGTGGCCCAAATCATATTCCAGCTTAACGACAACTCGACCCTCGGTTGCTTCTTCAACCCACTTAGCCCATGTTGGCAGGGCTTCTGCGTTCATTGGGTGTGTTGGAGGTAACCATGTTGCAACACGTAGCGTTGTTGCGGCAGATGCAGAAAGAGAGACACAAATTGCTGACAACGTCATGAAAAATGCTAATAAAATCCGTTTCATATTGACCTCTTGTTATTAATTAAATGTAAGGTACAGATACTTCTTGTTATGTTATTCCCAACAGCTCAGCGACTACGCATTCTGCTCAGCTGTCGGTCCAGTCTTTGGTTTTAATAGATGCTGAATTTATTTGGTAATAGTTTTAATCAGTGGTGATTAATCGGTTACGGTTCTATACGCCCCACTTTGGAATATGGTGCTCACCGAGTGATACGCAGATATTCTTAGGTTCAGTAAATACTTCAAAACTGTACAAGCCGCCTTCACGGCCTGTCCCCGACCCTTTCACACCACCAAACGGTGTACGTAAATCGCGTACATTTTGACTATTTACAAACACCATGCCGGCTTCAATTTGACGTGAGATACGATGTACACGAGCACTATTATTTGTCCAAAGGTACGAAGCCAAACCATATTCGTTGTCATTGGCCATGTTAATAACATCAGCTTCATCATTGAATGGAATAATCACAGCAACAGGACCAAAAATTTCTTCACGGGCGATACGCATATCGTTTGTGACGTCTCGGAAAACTGTCGGGGCAACAAAGTGACCATTTTTCAGGTGTTCGGGTAGGTAATCTGGTTTTTCTGGGCCACCAGCCAGCAATGTTGCACCTTCTTCAATACCCGTACGGATATAGCCTGTAACTTTGTCAAAGTGTTGCTGTGAAATTAGCGAGCCTACCTTGGTATCCATATCCATCGGGTCACCACAACGGATATTTTTAGCGCGATGTGCAAACTCTTCACAGAACTTGTCATAAATAGATGATTGAACAAAAATACGAGAGCCCGCAGTACAACGTTCACCATTGATAGAAAAAATACCAAACAAGGCGGCATCCATGGCGCGTTCCCATTCACAATCATCGAAGATCATAACTGGCGACTTACCACCTAGCTCCATTGAAAACTTCTTCAAGCCTGCTTTTTCAATAATGCGCTTGCCGGTTGATGTACCGCCAGTAAATGAAATCGCATTAACTTCTTCATTAGTAATAAGCGCTTCACCCGTTACAGCACCATAGCCGTGAACAACGTTAAACACGCCTTTAGGCACACCTGCTTGCTCCATGATGCGGGCAAGAAAATCAGTCGTCAGTGGCGATAGTTCAGACTGTTTCATTACTGCTGTATTGCCCAATGCTAAACAAGGTGCCGTTTTCCATGTCCCTGTCATAAACGGGACGTTCCAAGGTGAAATTAGTGCGCAAACGCCTGTTGGCTGATATAGCGTGTAGTTAAGCATTTGGTCATCAACTGGATAGGTATGGCCATTCATTTGCTTTGATGTTTCACTGAAAAAGTAAAAATTATCAGCAGCACGAGGGACAAGTGCTTTACGCGTTTGGAATAATGGTAAACCGGTATCTTTCGTTTCTAGTGCAGAGAGCTCTTCTACATTTTCAGCGATCAAGTCACCAATACGGTCAATGATTTTAGCTCGCTCTTTGGTTGGCATATTTGCCCAAGCTGGAAAAGCTGCACGTGCCGCCTCGCAGGCTTGAGCAACTTGCTCTGGCGTTGCCTGCGCAACGTCTGCTAGCACTTCACCTGTTGCAGGGTTAACCGTGGTAAAAGTCGTTGGGCTAGAAACCCATTCGCCATTAATGTAATTTTTAATCATGTTCCATCACCTTCTATGAATATTACAACCGCTAATTCCGTTTACTTTTTCAACTGGTAAAACATCTTTTCGTTTACCACGGTATTCTCTAGCTTGCCGACTTTTTCAATTTCAATTTCTACCAAATCACCCTCATTCAGTTCAGCCAGTGCACAGGGCGTCCCCATAGCAATCATGTCGCCAGCTCTTAGTGTCATGAAACTACTGATCCACGTAATGGCATCCGCAACGCTATGTTTATAATCTGCAGTGCTACCTATTGAAATGACCTCATCATTAATACGTGTTGTAACAACAAGTTCATCGGGATTTCCCACTTCATCTGCCGACACGATCCACGGGCCAATTGGTCCAGTACCATCAAAACTTTTGGCTTTAACCGGTGGACGGTAATACTTATTGACGTAATCTTGGGCTGTTACGCCATTAAGTATTGTGTAGCCTTCAACATGGCCTAGCGCATCAGCTTTAGTCACACGATAGGCTGGCTTACCGATAACGACGACCAATTCAGCTTGTGGCGTCAGCCACTTAATTTGGTCTGGACGTTGAATAACATCTTTATGACCAATCAATGTATTGGGTAACTTGTAATACAGCACAGGATTTTCTGGCAGTTCCATCTCAACCTCATCGGCATGACGCGCTGTATTAACGGCCAAACCTACAAGGCTTCCCTGTGCGGGCGGAAGCCAAGACACTCGCTGAACATCAATCGCCGCACCTGCCTCATCAACCCAATTGATGCCATCTTTACTTAATATTGTTTTTCTTTGACCTTGATATTCAACATGTGCTTTTTTCATCATATTCCCTCAATGCTGCCTTTCCATTCTAGGATATTCGTCATCATCCAGAGTGGATAGTTAATGTATTAATTAATATGTTAACTATTGTTACCCACAATTTTACATATCGTCAACCTTTGAATTTGATTTTTTCACCATCCACTGTGAATACAAGGACTAAAATTAAATTAAATTGTTAATCAAAAGATAAATTTAGAGATAATTCTGATAAAAACATAGCTACACAAACGCTTGACAACTAGACCTTCAAACAACATAGTTAATGTATTAACTAATTAGCTCAGGGATAGAGAGGACTCAATGTTAACCGAAGAAGTCATTCAGCAAGCGGCAAATCAATTGCATAATGCCGAGCAACATAGAGAGCAAATCAAGCAACTTTCTTTAAGCCATCCGACAATCACCATTGATGATGCCTATAGGATTCAAAAGTGCTGGGTCGAAAAAAAGATTGCTGAAGGAAGAAACGTGATTGGGCATAAAATAGGCCTAACATCAAAAGCCATGCAGTACTCTTCACAAATCGACGAACCGGATTACGGCACGCTACTTGACGATATGTTGTTTGAAGATGGCGCGAAAATTCCAACAGATCGCTTCATTGTGCCAAGGGTTGAAGTTGAACTGGCTTTCATTTTGAAAAAACCACTGAAAGGACCAAACGTAACCATTTTCGATGTATTAAATGCCACCGATTACATTACCCCTGCGATTGAAATTATCGATGCCCGGAGTCAATCCATCGATCCTGAAAGCGGTCGACCGCGTAAAGTGTTCGACACTATTTCTGACAATGCAGCCAATGCAGGCTTAATTCTTGGCGGCCGTGTCATTAAACCAACAGAGGTCGATTTACGCTGGGTATCAGCCCTTCTCTATCGCAATGGCGTTATAGAGGAATCGGGGGTTGCTGCCGCTGTGTTAAACAACCCAGCAAATGGTATTGCATGGTTAGCCAATAAACTTGCCCCCTTCGACGTAACGTTAGAGCCAGGACAAATCATTCTTGCAGGCTCTTTCACCCGCCCAGTACCGGCTCGTGCTGGAGATACATTTTCTGTTGACTATGGCCCGATGGGTTCAATTACTTGTCAATTTGTTTAATTTCAATATCTCTGGGAAAAGAACATGCAATTACCACCAAATACATTTAAACAAGCATTAGCAAAGCAAGAACCTCAAATAGGTATGTGGCTAGGTCTTGCTAATAGTTATAGTGCAGAGCTACTCGCAGGTGCAGGCTATGACTGGCTTTTAATTGATGGCGAACATGCCCCAAATGACATCAACAGTATGCTAGGCCAGCTTCAAGCCATTGCACCTTACCCATCAGAAGCTGTTATTCGTCCGGTATGGAAAGATATCGTGCTGGTAAAACAAATTCTTGATATTGGCGCACGTACCATATTGATCCCGATGATAGAAACCTCGGAAGAAGCCAAACTAATGGTTTCAGCCACTCGCTATCCACCGAATGGCATTCGTGGTGTGGGTAGCGCGCTAGCTCGTGCCTCGCGCTGGAATAGAGATAGTAATTATCTGCATACTGCTGACGACGAAATCTGTGTTTTACTGCAAATTGAAACCAAAGAAGGACTGGATAATCTTGATGAAATTTTAGCTGTTGACGGTGTTGATGGTATTTTTATTGGTCCGGCAGATTTATCAGCAGCACTCGGTCACCTTGGCAATCCAGGACACCCTGAAGTACAAGCTATTATCGAAAACTCCATCATAAAGATATCTGAAGCAGGTAAAGCAGCCGGGATCCTAAGTGCGAGCCAGCCCCTTGCACACCGCTACCTCGAACTTGGTGCTAGCTTTGTCGCTGTAGGTGTTGATACAACTCTACTCGCCCGTGGAGCAGAACAATTAGTTAAGCAGTTTAAACCACAAACAAGCGATAATAGCGCCAAAGAATTAGAACAACCTTCTGTATATTAAACATAAAGGATCAATTTATTTAATATTCGCTGCCAATTTTAAATATACGCACCCTTTACTTTTAATACGACTAAAACGTATGCGGCAACAGTAATGCCGCTTTCGTTACACATTTTGGTCAGGAAAAACTATGTCATGTTTATTTACTGATAAATCAATAACCAAGCACCTTAAGGTGGCCTTAAAACTATTTACGTTATTACTGATCGCTATTAGGTAAGAATAATCATTTAAATCTATTGAACTCATATCAAATCAGGTATTCTCTGTGGTTAAATTACAAAAAAGAGTGGAGCTAATTCTACCGATGAGAAAGTTTGAAGACTCTCTTCCGCTACAGCTGCTTAGAGCGCGTGATAATGTAATGAACTTTTTTCGCCCGATGCTTCAAGAGCATGACATTACCGAGCACCAATGGCGGATTCTTCGATTACTTAACGAACACCGCTACTTAGAGCCAAAGCAAATCAGCGAACAGTGCTGTATTCTCGCACCAAGCCTAACGGGTATTCTCTCTCGTTTAGAATCTAGCGGTCATATTGCAAGGCAGAAATCGGAACAAGACCAACGTCGAACACTTATTTGCCTTACGCCAAAATCAAGAAAGTTTGTCAATGAGCTTACCCCAAAAGTTGATGCTCGTTATCAAGAGTTGTGCGAACACTACTCGCCTGAACTGATTGATAAGCTGTCGGAGTTACTTCACGAGATCAACATGAACAGTAAGTAGCCCTAAACTACCCTGCAACTACCTGTTATTGCCCGCCTTGCTGTCAGTGCGGGTAATAACTACAAATAAACACATTCACTATGCACACTGAATAAAGCCAATCCCTCGCCAAGCCACGTTTCAAAAAAAACTGAAATACCTAAGCAACAATTCCAATTTATAAACAAAATGCCTCGCAAATATAACATTAGAACAAATAAAAAATTGCGTCAAAAAACAAGTTGCAACAAAGCAATATTCAGCAAATTAATTCAAATAATGACAGAAATAACTAACATACAAGAGTTACATCCAGAAAATCACAAGATATCAGGATAAACCGCCATAACGAGTACCAATCATGACTTTTGCTTAGGTTGTATATTAAGTCTGACTTGAATTGATCGCGAATCTGCTAAATCGCTCTCATTTAATACATTAAATAAATGAACATTGACAAGGCAACGATCGGTAGTAGTTCAAGAATACCAGTATGTTTATCAATGGAATAAAACCATGTTAAAGACAACATTCATAACGACATCGATTGGTCTTTGTTTGGCGACTAGCAGCCTAGCGATGAATATCCAACCTGATCCTGAAAATCCAGGGGGGTATCTTGTTGCTCGTGCTGATATTACCGCAGCAGAGAGCGCTAAAACCACTGATCCTATGTATGGTATTTGGGCCAACGCATTAAGTACTGCGCCAAACACCATTGTAGATGCAATTCGGCCAGGCCTTGCATCTAACCCTTTAAACGTTGCTCGTGCAGAACGTGTATTCCCAGAAACTGAGTGGAACTATCTCACTCAAATGGCAGCACCAGAATACACCTACACCCGCTTTTTACAGGCTATTGGTAAGTTCCCTGCATTCTGTGGTGAATACAATGACGGCCGTGATGCAGATGCGATTTGTAAACGCTCTATCGTTACAGCCTTTGCGCACTTTGCGCAAGAAACCGGTGGCCACATTGCGGTTGATAATACGTGGGATAACCCGCTAGGGCTTGAGGAATGGCAACAAGCACTTGTCCATGTTCGTGAGATGGGATGGTCTGAAGGTCAACCTGGGTACACAACGGGATGTGGCCAAAATGACTGGCAAAACCAACGCTGGCCATGCTCTCCAGGGCAAGGTTATTTTGGCCGAGGCGCCAAACAGCTGTCCTATCACTTTAATTACGGCGCGTTTTCAGAAGTTATGTTTGATGGTGACGCCACTGTTTTATTGAATAATCCTGGCCTTGTAGCAGATTCATGGCTAAACCTAGCATCTGCGGTGTGGTTCTTTCTTACCCCACAAGCACCAAAACCAGCAATGTTGCACGTTATAGACCGCACATGGGTACCGTCACAGCTTGAAAAGGACGCCGGTATTGGGTATGGCTTCGGAACAACAATTAATATCATTAATGGTGGTATTGAATGTGGCGCGCAGAATGCCGATAAGGGCCAACCTGTTAACCGAATTCGTTACTGGCAAGGCCTCTCTAACTTTTATCAAATTCCTATTGAATCTGATGAAAAAGATACTTGTTGGCAACAATTACCTTATGGCAGTTTAAATCTGTCTGGTGCGACAGATGTCTTATTCACTAACTGGGATGGTGATTGGAGCTACCATGCAGACCGTCCAGGTGGCGTATCATTTGAATGTAAACTAGTCGGCTATCAAACCGCGTATTCTGCACTTGTCCCCGGTGATTACGAAAAGTGTGTGACTAACCTCTATGGATCTCATGCCAATTGGCCTACGGTTCGCGCAGTAGATAACCTTGACCCAACCGATCCCGTCCCACCACCAGGTGGCGGAGCCTACCCTGCATGGGAGGCTGGAGCTGTTTATGTTGCGGGAGATAAAGTCACTCACCTGAACGTTGATTACGTCGCAAGTTGGTGGACACAAGGTAATGATCCTTCAAAAGGTGGCCCTTGGGCAACGATTGCAGGTGACCCTATTCAGCCGGATCCCCCTGTCACCGAACCTCCCGTTGAACCTGAACCACCAGTCACTGAGCCTCCTGTCACTGAACCGCCAGTCGGTAATGTGACCCAGTGGGTCGCAGGCCAAACACAAGTTGCAAATGGCGATAAAGTCACCAATGGTGGTAAGTGTTTCATTGCCCAAAATAGTCCTGGCGTATGGGAAACCCCAACGTCATCAAATTGGTTCTGGAACGAAGTTACTTGCCAATAAGAAGTTAGCCCCAGTCTGTGACTGGGGCTGTTTTTATACGTATAAACCAACATTTCAACATCGATTTCAAGCGCCTCCCTAGCAAACCTTTCATAGTACCCATCCAGACTCCAACACTAACCAGCCAATATTTTACAACAAAAAACCAACAAATAAGCATCAAACCCATTGACGTTAGTTAATATATTAACTAAATTAAAACTACTTAATACATTAACTACATAAAGACTATAAAGAGTACCCATTATGAAACATGGACGCGTAGAAATTGATGGTGTGATAGAACAAGTGACATGCGGTGATGATTATTCTGTTACCACCAAGGATGGCCGTATTTACCAAGAAAACGAGGTGCGTTGGCTTGCCCCTGAACATGGCGTATTAGCCGGTCTTGCCCTTAATTATGCCGATCATGCAGCCGAGCTAGACTTCGATAAACCAGAAAGCCCGATTATCTTCATTAAATCGCCAACAAGCGTTAATGCACATAATGAAAAAGCATATCGTCCAGATAATGTTAACTATATGCATTATGAGTCTGAGCTTGTTATTGTTATCGGTAAAACAGCCAGTAAAGTCAGCGTTGAGGATGCAATGGACTATGTCGGCGGCTATACCGTTTGTAATGAATTAACCGTTCGTGACTACCTAGAAAATTTCTCTCGTCCACCTGTAAAAGTGAAAAGTGTTAACAGCTTTGGCCCGCTTGGTCCTTGGGTTGTTGACCGCGATGATATTAAAGACCCACATAACCTCGCGGTAAAAACATGGGTAAATGGCGAACTCCGCCAAGAAGGGAACACTAAAGATTTAATCTTCAATGTGCCAGAGCTGGTTGCTTATATGAGTGACTTTATGACACTGCAACCAGGCGATATGATCGCAACAGGCACACCAAAAGGACTTTCAGATGTTAAAGCTGGCGACGAGATTATTGTTGAAGTAGAACAAGTCGGCAAACTGCGTACTTGGCTTGTCTCTGAGTCTGAATATTTTGCTGAAAAAGAAGCTTGCTAATCAACTATAACAACTAAGGAAGGTAAATTATTATGGGAACTCTTGCCCTAGCAGCCAAAGTAACACATGTCCCTTCAATGCTGATCTCAGAGCGTCCAGGACCTCATCACGGTTGCCGAGATGCCGCCATTGCTGGTCATCACGAAATCAGCCAAATGGCGGAAGCACTTGGCGTCGACACCTTGATTGTATTTGATACTCACTGGTTGGTGAACGCAGGCTACCATATTAATGCAAATAGCCACCACCAGGGGATATATACCAGTCATGAATTCCCCCACTTTATTCAAAATCTTGAGTATGAATATGAAGGGAATAGTGAATTAGCCCACGCCATTGCAGAAATAGGTCAAAGTAAAGGCTTAAACTCTATGTCACATGAAGTGGAGTCGTTAACGTTAGAATACGGCACATTAGTACCCATGCGATATATGAACAGTGAAAGGAAATTCAAGGTGGTTTCTATCGCCGCTTGGTGCAGTGTCCATAACCTAGAAGACTCTATGCTGCTTGGCGAAGCCGTGAAAGAGGCAATTGATAACTATGATGGCAAAGTAGCCGTTATTGCATCTGGCTCTTTATCACATCAGATTTGGAATAACCGTCAAGTGGCTGATGGCATGTTCACTATCTCCAGTGAGTTCAACCGCCAAGCAGATCTTGCCTTTCTGAAGTTACTTGAAGAAGGTGATATTAAAACCGCTCTCGATATGATGCCAGAGTACGCTAAATATTGTAGTGGCGAAGGCGGCATGCATGATACCGCAATGCTACTTGGCGTATTAGGCGGGCGAAACTATCAAGGTAAAGCGCAGGTACTTACACCGTATTTCCCGAGTTCCGGTACTGGCCAGTGCAACCTACTATTTAGCCTCTAGCACTTCTTCTTCGCTTAGATCACCTAAACCGAACTCACCACAATAATGAGCTGGCTGCCCTTTTCTCAGGGTAGCCTTCTTCTTCGTCAGTATGAAAACATACAGCTTCAAATTCAAAGGTATCAAATATGGAAATCAGATCACCTGAATTAAAACAATCTGGCCTTTTTATAAATGGAAAATGGCTTGAATCAGAAAAACAATATCGCGTACTCAACCCAGCTAGCCGCCAAACTATCGCATTTGTCCATAGTGCAGGGTTTAACCAAACAGTTGATGCTATTGAATCAGCCGAAATAGCCTTTAAAACATGGAAGAAACATACAGCCAAAGAACGCGCTACCATTGTTCAGCGTTGGGGCGAGCTTATGCTTACGCACAAAGAAGCTCTAGCTGAACTGCTGACTCAAGAGCAAGGTAAACCCATCGCCGAAGCCCGCATCGAGGTCGAATACGCCGCCAGTTTTCTTGAATGGTTTGCCGAAGAAGCAAAGCGGGCCTATGGCGATATTATCCCCAGCTTTAAACCCAATGCCCGAGTTATGGTAACCAAAGAGCCCATTGGTGTCGTCGGTGCCATTACCCCTTGGAACTTCCCATTGGCCATGATCACTCGTAAAGCGGGACCTGCCATAGCTGCAGGTTGTACCGTGGTACTAAAGCCATCAGAAGAAACCCCACTCTCTGCTAATGCCCTTGCCGTGTTAGCGGAAAAAGCCGGTATTCCAGCAGGTGTACTCAATATCGTATCAGGTGATGCGCCAGAAATTGGCCGCGCGTTAATGGAATCAAACTCAGTAAGAAAGATATCATTTACAGGCTCGACTGCAGTTGGCAAACTCCTAGCACGCCAAGCCAGCAATACGTTAAAAAAATTGAGTTTAGAGTTGGGCGGCAACGCACCTTTTATTGTATTTGAAGACGCTGACATCGACCAAGCCGTTAAAGGTGCCATAAACAGTAAGTTCCGCAATACAGGGCAAACCTGTATTTCCGTTAACCGCTTTTATATCCATAACGATGTCTACGATGAATTCACCCGTAAACTGGCCAACGCAGTCAGCCAGTTGAGTGTCGGCAATGGACTTGATGAAAGTAGTAAACTTGGTCCGCTGATTAATGAACAGTCGCTGGCAAAGTCACACCAACACGTTACTGACGCCATAAGCAAAGGTGCAACAGTGCTAACGGGGGGGAAGCCCCACCCGCTTGGCCTTAATTTTTATGAGCCTACAGTATTAAGTGATGCCACTGAAAGTATGCTGATTGCTGTTGAGGAAACCTTTGGCCCTGTTGCTGCTTGCTTTAGATTCAGCAACGAAGAAGACGTTTTAATCCGCGCGAACGAGACCAATACTGGGTTAGCCGGTTATTTCTATTCACGTGATTACAGCCGAATATGGCGTGTATCTGAAGCGCTAGAAGTCGGTATGGTGGGCATTAACGACGGCAGCATTTCCACCGAATCTATTCCATTTGGTGGAGTGAAAGAATCAGGCCTTGGCCGTGAAGGCTCGAAATACGGAATTGAGGATTATTTAGAGATTAAATATTCGTTGTTTGGGGGGATCGACTACTCGCCCCCACTTTAATATTACGATAACGGCTATTTAAGCAGCCTGGTGAAGTTCGATCAGGCTGTTTTCAATTCAAACATCACAATACTGTCGATAAACGGTTATCTATCGGGTTACCATTATGTTTTTCAACATGCAAATTCATCCAGAAAATTCAACTTAACGTCTGTTGATAATAACATCACCATATAGTTCAATGACATTTTTACGCGTTGGATCACCTAAATATTCATATTGAATTCGATAACTAAATTCAGTCACTAACTCACATTCAAAAGGATACGAATGTTCAAATTCAGCACCAACCGTGAATTCATTATTAATATAGACTCCGCCCAACTCAAAAAATAATGCATAGTAAACATATTGAGAATTATCACACTCAATTGAGTTTATCCAGAACCTATCATTAAAGCTTTGCCACTCACCCCACATTTGACTTTCATCATCAAACCGTCGAACTCTACCATCTTCCAGTGAGACCGGTAATTTATTCATGAATGAAATATAGTTGCTCGTACTTGCATTAGGAGGACTAACCGAGATACTGCTCAACTTTACAGGCTCATTACCAATTTGAGGAACTAAATCACCAGCTTCAAGCAGATTCCCACTATAAGGCTGTCGTGAATAAAAAAAGCCATACGAGTCGCCTGGAATATAAATAGGATCACGAACTTCAACAGGGTTTATCTGTTGTAAATCTTGAAAAGAACTCGTCAACGACACTTCCCCAGCCGCCACACCTGTGACACTACTGCTACTAACTGACAACACCGATTCATCAGACGATTGGAGCTCCGTATTGTCTGTTACTAACACTTCATCGCCATTTTCATATTGGGCAATAGTATTAACAAGGAACGCTTGGCCAACATAAACCACTTCAGGCAATTGAGACTCAATACTAGCAATCAGGTTTTCAATATACTCCAACACGATTACTTTGCTCTGACTGCCGTAATTGACAATCAAATCTGCGGTACCACCTATCAAGCTTGAAATAAGAAACACAGCATTGCCTGATTCATCGGTCTGCAGAAATTGGTTATTGAAACGCAGGTTGTCATCCATTGAATAAGCAAATACCGATTGTCCTTCAAGTGAACTGTCATCGACCACATCCGAGACTGTTGCAGTTACCTCGTGCTCTTGAATGCCAGCAAAGATATTTTGTGGCTTTAGGGTCACATCTAAACGTCCTTCCGGTACGCAGGTAAGGTTTCCTACTGCGGCTCCCATTGCAGGCTCATCTTCACCCGTCGACAAATTCACTCGATTATACCCTCCACCGGAAGCATCAGATGTCCAATAAGCGTAATTCGTCGGCCAATTTTCTTTTTCTTTCACCTCTCCTTCCAGCTCTTGATACACCGTTTTAAGCTGTTCGGTATTAGGTAGGTTCATGCCAGTGAGAGAACATACTGTTTGTGCAGTTTGCTGATCAAACAAAGCAATATAGACTTCCTCAGTCTCGGTTTCCTCTTCCTCATTGCTTGCTTTCATTAGCTCAGGTTCGGCTATTTGGTGAAAGATATTGTAGGCATCGGCACTGTCTTTATCCCACGGCGCACTATAAAACGCACCATTTGCCAATGTAATATCATCCCATGGACGAGGTGGTCCAGTAACACCAATGCTAATAACACCTACCGCCCAGCCACCTCGGTGATCGGTTATATAATAAGTGACATAAAACACACCAATACTGTCAGCACGAAAAGTAAAACGGGTATTGTATATATCGCTTGGATCACTTATTTTTACTGTTGCATCAAGGGTATAGACATCGGTGAGTTGAAGGTTATCTTCATCATCAGGGTCATCAATATATGGCGAAACATCAATGACAATCTCTTCGCCCATCGGTACCCCTTCAGGGCCTTTAATGCTCTCGGCGGTAGGCATGTTATTGCCCATTGCTGAAACGGCAACATCAATGTACCCCGCTTTTACATCGCTACCATCAGCACTGATGAGAGAATAAATTAACCGTGTCACCCCTTGGTCTTCTGCTTCATACTGAAATGTTGCACTACTAGTAGCAATATTAATGACAGTGCCTGTCCCCATCACTAACACATCAACATCTAGCAAATAGCCTTCAGGGTAGGTATACCCCGGCGCTTGCTCTTCAGTCAGGTTTTTTAAATCAACCGCTAAGGTATCACCCTCTGTCGCCATTAACGCAACGGGTACTAAGTTTGCCGACTGGCTACTTGAACTCACGACAACATAGCTATCAGCATTTGCAGACTTACTATGGGCAGCGTTGGCAGCATGGTTGGTTACAGTATATTCGTAATAGCAGCTTTCAGGTGTTGATGTGCTTACTGTAAAACTCAACCCCTGCTTATCGAGTTCTGAAACCCCACATTCGCCTGATACTGCACGTACAGACTCGAGTGTGACAGGTAACCCCTGCGGATCAGCGACATCACCTTTGAGTGATACTGTATTAGTCTCACCATCTACCTGAAGCTGGGTAAAATTATTCTCAACCCATGGGGCGCTTACAGTATCAACTGACTGATTACCTGTACCATTTTCTGCACTGCTATCACCGCCACAACCGCTGAGTAACAAAACAAGCTGAAGTGACAGGGTTATGAATAAATTCGTATTTTTCATCTATAGCGACCATCTTTTATTATCACGATTTACCAACCACTGCTAACGTTCATTGATGCCAATAAACGTCGCGTCTATCCGTATTTCAACTCGGCGGTTTTTCGCCCGGCCTTCAAAAGTAGAATTGTCAGCAATTGGATGACGGGTCCCCATACCCAGAGCGACTATCTGATTCGGCTCGATCCCATGCTGAATTAGATACTCTTTAACGACATCAGCACGTTGCTGAGTTAGCCGATCATTCAGTCTTTGCGAACCCGTACTATCTGCATGACCCGTTATAATCACTGAAACCTTATTGGCAGTTGAGAACTTTTCCACCAGCTCATCAAGTGTACCGATTGATTTAAGCGCACTTGTTCCACTACCAAATGACACGGTCTTAGTTATTACTTCCGTCCGGGTTTCTGGCTCTGGCGGGACAACAGGTTCAACTGTCGGGGTCAACACTACTTCGTCCTCTGGTGGGTTAAGCAACCAAGAAAAACCCAGATAGTATTCATTGCGATTATCAAAATCATCGTCGAAATGAAAGCGATAACCAGCCTGAAGACTTACTGACTCAGTCACTTCAAAGTCCAAGCCATAATCGGTATACATATCGGCCTCAAGAGCACCGATACCTAAGCTCATGCTCAATTCATCAGTAATGGTAAATGGCTTTGCTACGCCATAATCCAACTTTGTATCTAAATCACCATCAGGGTTATCAGCTTCATCAAAAGGCAGGTAACCACCTAAATGCCAATCTAGTGACCAAAGATTTGTTGATATCGCCAAACCAAAAGCCGGATTATTTGTGGCATATATGCGGTTTTCTAAAAACCAAGGCTGTGCCTCCTGCTCTGCAGCCATTAAAGGGAATACCCTGAACAATAAAGCCATCAGCACAGCGGCCAAAATTCCTTTCCGTTTCATTTACAGAGCCTCCTCAAAATACACTGTGAATTGGCCTCGATATTGACCTGTTTCTATTTCACTAGGCCCAACATCATCATAATGAGCACGAAGATCGAACTGGAACTCATCCAATCCGTTATTACCAACGACGGTTTCGCCATCAGCAAGCTGTAACACACCGTTAGTGACAATAGGGCTCTCATCACAAGCAGTACAAGAAATGCTGTACGGCAGCTTTTGTTGCGGATCTGATTCCAGACTCATCTGATAAGGCACATCATCAAAACTTAACTGCACCCCTTGGGTAAAATAACCTTTAGCCGTAACACGGAAAGACGTACTCCCCGAAACTGTATTATCTATCGTGTTATAGATAGGGAGCATATCCCCATTGCCTTCTACCGTCAGACTTTCTAACCTCGCGGCTTCATAACGAATTCTCACGATAACGGGCACGAGTAATGACTGACGGTATGTCCAAGTACCCGTCGGCGATTTAAAGTAATAGGCAGGTCGCACATTCACTGTTCCAGTGTATTGACCGCTACCGACCCCTTTACTGCGAAATGCTTGAGCTATTTGCTGGCTATCCGCTTCCAAAACTGGTCGGGCAAACTGAAATGGGGTGTACATTACTGACGAGGAAGATGTTTGGTAGCTTTCACTCGCAATACAACTATGACCGATAGCCCTTGCTGTTGTCGCTGTTTGTTCAACCGGAGGCGTACATAAGCCTGGCCCTGAAAACGTGGGGTTACCCCGATGTGGAAATTTATCAGCTGCCTGCCCTAAACCATAATCGAGGCCCACTACTTTAATTGGCACCGTCACTAATTCACCAATGCTGTTTTGTAAATCCACTTCAGTTGCAGGCTGAGTCATGAACGTGCCAGGTATCCATTCACTGGTTGGCTGCAATCCATTCACTGGTTGCCAATTACTCAAGGTCAAATAACTGCCACTGACTTGACCGTTTTGCCAGCGTAATGTTTCACCTTCAAGGGTGCCATTTAGCGTTGCCGCCTGAACCGAAGCCGATAACACTAAGCTTTCAACCAGCAACCCACTCACCTTAAAGAGTAAATTCATCCTCATACCTCTGATTATGATTCGCGACGGTCACCTGGACATTGCTACCTTGCAGCCCTTCGGGTAATTTGAATTCGAGGTAGCGCCCTGAAAGCACGTGATATACTGCTCGGCATGATTTTCGTGCACTGAATTCATTACAATTATCAAATTCAACTTTTAGATAGGTGTTGCCTGTATTGCTCACTTTCACAGTTTGAGAGGCTTCTTCATAATCCCATTCATAACTTACGTTCTGTTCTGCTGCAGGTATTACGTAATATGGCGCCATCCCAAACGCAATGGCGACTTCTTGTCCTTCAATTTTTTCAGGCGCACTAACCGGTGAAAAACGAATTTGATAAACCAAGTCTTCGCTACGATTACAATTACTTGAGCATAAATATTTCACGGCAACATCTCTCACTTCGCCCGGTAACAGGCGGAGCTTTGATGGATTAACGGCCAAATCCCAAATCATGAAATTATCACGGGTCAGTGGGATTTTATTTATTCCACCTTCTTCTATTTGTATTTGCAGTACTTCCCCTTTCACATATATCGTTTCTCGGTTGGTATTTGATAAAGTGAAAACGCCATGACCATTTTCATTACTGGTTTGAAATAACGTATCTAGTTGGAAGGTAGGAGCAGCATTTACTGACCAAGCGCTAAATATTAACGTGATAAACAATGTCCATAGACTTAGCGTATTGATAGCATTTTGATTCATGACTTTATTTTCTCTCAAATAATTAACGGGATACAAATGTCGGGGTATTGAGTGTTTCCTCAAGGGCATACTGACCCAATGCCGAAATAGTTTGGCGATGAACATTCGCTAGTCGTTCTGTCGTTTCAATAAATAAAAAAATACGCTTTCCGACCTGATGGCGAATAAATGTTAGCGGCTCCCCTTGTAGGGATTTCTCATAAGTTTCAATAACACTGGTATCATTAAATTCACCGACATAGTAGAAATACCCACCGCCTTCCCCTCGAGATAAGCGAAGACCACCTTCTTCCTCATCAAAGACAGGCATACAAAAATTCTGGCCTAAGTTTTGGGTGGAAAAAGTATCGGGCGATGGAATAAGGCAGCGTTGAGCACTGGTTCGAAGCTCAAACGGTAATCCAGCACTCACTCGAAACTTAAATACGCCTTCCGTTAACACTTCAACACCAACACACCCTTCACCACGGCATTCAACCATATCAACAGGGTTACCTTCGATATCATTGAAAATCGAGATGTACGATTTAATTTCTCGCATATCGACATTAAGGCGGACCATAGTGCCTGGATAACTACTTGCAGCGGTACCAGATTCACCTCGGTTATGGTAATCACTCGCCGCTTCATCAAGTGTTACTTGGTATTCCTGATAACGTGCTAAAGGATATATCACTTCATCGCTATCCAAGAGCAAACGTCCAGCGCTATCACCATTACCTTTTAGGTTAGCGACGGTCAGAAAGTCACTCTGCCCTTTATCAATACTTGCAGCACTTCCTGCACCTACGTTTTCAACCAATAAATAAGATTCAGCGCGCTTTCGGGTTTGGTAGATACCGTCTAACGTGACGACCGAACTGGCGTTTATATTGGCAGATACATTAAAGCTGTCATCATCACCATAAGTAAAAGCGCTACCCGATAAGTAGTCGTTGCCATAATAGCCAGAAGCTGAGGCATCAACACTCAGATCATCATCTCCCCCATCAAAGCCATCATAAATACTCCCAACTTCAAGGCTGACCGATGCATCAGGTGAAATGGTGTAAGAATTTCCCGCAGCAATGCGGTGACTTTGGCTGTTTTCATCAAGGTTTAGACTATAAGAGGCATAAGCACTTCGGCTTAACGGCAAAGAAACCGACAGTGCAAATGCAAATTCATCACTTTCCATGCCCAAAGTATCTTCATCATCTGAATAGGTGACGCTGACATCAACGGTTGAGTTCTGCCATGCACTGAAGGTATAGCCTGCAGTTAACGATTCATATCGGCTGAGGATCTCATCGTCATTATCAAGCATGATGCTATCTAGCCCCTCACTTTCGAAATAGGAATAACTGATGTATGCCCTGCCAGCTCCAACAGGATGGGCATACCCCGCAGTCAACTGACTGTTCGATCCGTACCCAAATAAATAATTAGAAAACGTCATTTCTTGTGGCGTATCGGTACGGTCAGTGAAACGACTGGCATTAAACCTTACTCCCAAAAATGTAAGTGTTGATTGCAGGTAGTAACTTTCATCACTAAAGTGGCCATAGAGGCCTTCCCAAGCAAAATCAGCAATTGGCTGATAGGTAAAAGCCAGCTTGGCGAAATAGTCCTGCGCTGTATTAAATACGCCGAATCCCAGTTTCAGATCTTGTGTTAATTGAGTAGCTGCGCGGGCTTCAGTAAACGCTTCATACTGATAGTCTTCTATTTGGTTTGCCACAAATTCGTTACTCACGACTTCTTGGTCATATAGTTTGCCGACCGCAAAGAAATAATCCCACTCACCGCTAGCCATTTGTGAACTCGTAGTGTTATATATTTTATGTACTTGTTCATATAGCACCCGCTCGCCAGCCCTAACTTCAAATGTCAGAGTAGATATCCCATTAGGTAAATCATCATAAGAAACAAAGTTTTGACCTGCTGACACATTTTGCTCAAATACAGGTGTGCCGTCTTCACGACGAACAAAAAGTCGTCCTGCTTGAGTAATAGAAAAATAGATCCGAGGCCGTTGTGTTGAATTTTTAAATTTCAGCTCTCGCGTAGTGCCAGCGGAAGCCTCTAATACACTGAGATCTTCTTCAGTATCCAGAAAAGCCGTGCCATTCCATACTCTGGGTACATTCTCTGATGTAAAACCAAACTTAATTCGATGTTCACCGGTTAAGTAATTCGCGGCTAATTCATCAAGGTAAACATAAGCACCTTCGCTATTATCTTCATCGGTTGTGGCATTTAGATCTGCACGAATATAACCACCGTAGAGCCCTAGAAAAGCTTCATTTTGGTAATACAACTGCGGGCTACCTTCTGAGCCACCATCAGCACTTAGCCTATGGTGCATAACTAACGCATTTTCTCCCGTTTTATCGTCGATATAACGCTCTTGGCTTTGTACCGTGGCCATACCAGAATCAGGTACGATTACTCGTAATGTCTTTTGTTCTCTAACCACGACATACTGCACTGTATTCCACCCACTTTCCGCGATCTGACAAGTGGCACGTCGTCCCTTACAATGTACCGAATCATTCACCCCACGAACCAAATCTGACACAATTTGTTGCGATAGTTTGGCGTTTACATACTGACGCTCAAAAAACTCAGCCAGTGCCACTTTATCCTCTACGATTACTGTTACTGAACCTAGCCCCATCATCGCAGGTAAGGTTACCGATGCTTCATCATTTATAATAATGCGAGCATTGACCCTCTCCAGTTCAAACAGGTCATCGAATCCTTCTGGCACCTGAGCAAATAATAAAGACGGCATAACACATACCACTAGCCACCTTTTCATAACGCCAACTCAGCCTCAATTTTAATCGAACCATTACAGTCAAACGCCTCCTCCGTAATTTGGTGACTACGAAGCGTTAGCGAATTACGCCCCATACGCCGGCCGCCCTCGTCAATTTCACCTAATACTTGTAGCGATGACGAATCTCCCTCATCAATTTTTGTCCCGTCGATCAACACGTCCATCACATTAGACAACACGGTATCCGTGCCATTATTACCAACACGGCGACACTCAGACTGATTTTGGGTTAGCGTCAATTTATATGTAAAAGTGGCACTTTCTTCTGCTGGAATTTCGGTCTTAACTAGCAACTCGCTATGAGCGTCATAAAAACGATTTTGTGACTTATCGAATAACAATAAGAATGACGATGGAGTCGCAGTTAATGATAGTGAATAAGGATATAGCAATGCTTTATTGATATAAGTTGATACTGGTAATATTTCAGTAAATTGAGCAGCCAATAATACTTGAGAAGCGAACCCGCAAGCTATCGTGAATATCAATACTTTTAATTGCATCGCCATTACTCTGCATACAGCATATAAAATCTAAAGAGTGGGCAACAAAGTTACACTGTTACCTTGTTGCCAATTTATCTATTGTGAATTACGAAGCTGGTGGAATTGGTAACCCTGCGTCACCTTCTGCGAACAAGGTCGCGCGGACAGATATCGCATCATTCGGTGTTACGGTACCTGTAGGCGGCTGAGTATAAGAAACTGATACCAACATGTCTGGGCTGCCCGCTGCAGTATTCACCTGATCATCTAAAGTGACATCCTGCCCATTAAGTTGAAATTGCAGGTTGTCTGCGTCATAACCACCACTGCCATCAACACCATTGTGTGACACGGCTGCGTTGCGAACCCACCAATTAATCGCATCGGGGTACTGAGTATCTGGATCCAACACCTGCTCGCCATTATCGTCTTTCAATGCAAATGCACGTACAATAATAGGTGTTGATGTAAACGTACCATCGGAATTACCTGTCAGCTTCCCCGCTTGAATTGAATCGCCATTAGGACTACCTAGCGCAATGTCTGAACCAACAAATCCACCGTCAATAGTACCAGACCAAGATATCGTTTGTTCAGCAGCTCCATCTGACGCAATAGCCGGAAGAGCTAAAGTCGAACTAACAATAGCAGCAACAGCAATGGTCAACACTTGCTTTTTCATGTTATTTTTTCCTTTTTTTTTACATAATGTAGTCGGCCATTCCGACAACAATAAATGGGCTTAACGTTCATTCGGTTATTCAAATTGTAAAGTGCTCGACAAAATACAAATTAAATTTGTCAACAGCTCATCACGTTCGATATATAACGAATCTTTGTAAGTGCAACTTGATGCTCCTAACGCTAAAAATAAAGAACGAGAAGGAGGGTCAGGCACCTTGGCAAATACATGCAAGACTTCTGAGTTATAATCTAGCCGCTCTGCTAAATAGCGAAGTAAGCTCATCAGGCTCTTACGATCACGGTATGCAATATGTAATACTCTTAATACGTTTTTATCGTATACATAAGAGATGTACGCCATCGGTATTTCGTTTAAAACCAATACCGCAACCTTTGCTTGTGATAATAAAAGCATTTCTCCCGAACCCCACATCACCTGCGATTCAAGTTGCACGCGATAACGATAAGCAATAGAGTTTTTATCGCTTATATCCGTTATCCAAGTTGCGTTAGCATTTTCTACTGGCAAATTAAATTGACCAAACTGACGTAAACAAAGTCGTTGTAAGTTATTAACAACGGTTTTACGCATAGGTAAATTAGCTTTTAATAATCGCCCCATAACCCCTTCTCCTAAGGCGTCAAGAATTTGCACCATCCGACGTAATGTCGGTGTTATTTGATCCTTCTCCCAACGAGAAAGGGTGACATTATCCACGCCAATCAATTTGGGAGAGGCCTCACTAAGCATCAAGGCAAACTCTTGCTGCGTTAGCCCCTCTTTAAGACGACGATTTCTGATAAAGTCGGAAAAAACAAACACATCGAACCTCATATCCATGAAAAACAATGCTTCATTTACTACTAATTATGTTCGTGAAATAAAAAGCTTTAAATACAAGACACTGAATTAATTATATTAATTAAAACACCAACTTCTGTTTCGAGGCTAATTTTGACGTTTTATGAATACCAATTCATTAGCATCCACACCTTATTCATTAGAACAACTGCCTAATTTCTAATTAAAGGCAAGAGTGTTGAAATACCTAAAAAGCACCTAAACAGCTGTTTTATAGAATAAACATATGTAGTTTAATGCTTGTTAATACCGTTTTTTGAGCACAAAAATTAATTTACGCTCACATTAACCAGATAAGTTATTGGGATGAGTATCACAATTATTTTGAGAGGAAAAAGACAAGCGCCTACAATATTAGGCTAAATTATCAAATTAGAAAGGTAAGTTAGACATTCGGTGGTCAATATAATCGAGAATTAAACATCAACTAAAACAAGAAAATTAAGGGAGAAGTATAGATACAGACAAAAAAATTTCGTCACTAGGAGTTCCTCCATCACTCGCACCTTTTTGTTACAGGCTTCATTTTTTTAATAAAATCAATGATATACTTATTACTCAACAATTTTAACTTATCGATCACAACCACACAATAGTTATACTTTCGACCATTAAGCTCTAAGCTGCCTCCTTCATCACCTTCCTTATACTCATCTGAATATTTAAAAGTTTCATATCCAAGCGCTTTATATACTTCAAGTGCATCAGGGTTAATAATTAATGCTGCTACCCGTTTAATACTCGGGTTGTCTGAAAAATACTTTAAGTCTTGAAGTATATTATCGATGGTAACCTCCATGCTTAAAGAAAACGTACTAGTAATAAAGTATACCAATTCTTTATTTTCAGAATATGGTGTTGCTTTCGTGAAATCTACCTTTTTCCTCTGATACTTATCAAACTCATTATCTTTAAAAAAGAACCCTAAACTGTGTCCCTGTAATTCACCATTATGCGAGGATATATACTTTCGACCATGAATTCGGTTCGTCATTTGATACAAATAAAAATCAACCAAATTTAGCAAACTAGTATCTGTTTTTGTGTGCATCGCTAAATTATGAATACCAGAAAGAATCTGATTATCATTTGCACTTCTCAGTAATGGGAAACACTCTATCGAACTTTCATTCTGATGTTGATGTACATAATTGGCCGTCGATATCATCGAGTGAAAAGACTGATAACGCTTCTGTAACACAGTTTGAACTATATTACTGTCAACTGAAACGTCTAACGACTTAAGAAATGGAAGTAATTCAATCTTTAATATTGATAATATTTTCAGAACTTTATAGACGCTAGGTTGCGTCTTGCCCATTTCCCAACGGCTTATCGATACCACATCAACACCGTGAAGCTCAATATCTGCTTGTTGAAGCCATAGTGCTAACCTTCCCTGTGTCCATTTAAGTTCTTTACGTCTCGCCTTTAGAATTTGAGGAAATAAATTCATTTATTAACTACCTGCCCACAATGCTATTAACTATTTACACAATAACTATAATTCACATTATTTGTAAACGTTCATCAGATATAGGAAAGCATTATCTCTTCTAAAAGTGCAGATTGTAGAGTAATTCCTGCTTTTATTCATATCAATTTAAAGCCGTGACGCTGACAGTAAATACGATATCGAGTTAAGCTTATTCCTATATAAACAAGTGGTTAGCATCAAAACACACGATATAAATATAATTACAACAATACTTTAGCATTCATGAATATGCCCAAAATTAACAGACTTAAGTTTTCTTAAACGGAAAATGATAATTTAACTGACATCAAGTGCAATTTACTCAGTCAATCATAAGTATGATTTGTATAACCATGCAACTTCAAGGTACTGTATTCAGAGAGAAGTTCTTGACTCTACACTAAATATGTAACTCGAAGTCGCTTGGGTAATATTAAGTTAACTAAGTTCAGGTATCAGTAACTTGCTCATCTCGCCCCATGACAGAAAAATCATCAATACTAAATACGTTTCTCCATCAATGCGCGATCCCAGAGGTCACCATTGGGGGCCTGAAAGCCTGTTTCTTCTAAGTACGTTTCAAAGCCTAATGATTCATAGCATCTCTTGGCTCTATGATTATGCTCGAACACCGCTAGGCTCACTTCAACGCAATCAAACTGGCTTTTCGCTTTAATGATGACATCTTCAAGCATGGTGGTTGCAAGCCCACGCCTTCGAAATGGCTCGGCAATGAACACTCGACATAGGCGGTACTGAGTGCTGGATACTTTGAATAGCTCAACAAAACCAATATTCTCACCCTCAATTTTGAATAAATAAGGTGTGATATCTGGTTGGGCGCAATGATTGGCTATTTGCTCAATAGTAAGAGGAAAATCGTATGCAGGACCACCCCATTGATAGTTTAGTTCCGCAGAGTCTATCCACTGAATCAGTTGCTCATAGTCTTTTTCTTTAAACTGCTCTAATACCATAAATTCCCTTTTTCTTGTTTTGCCGCAAATATCCATAAAGTGCGGCATACTCCCGAAGCTTACTTAACTATCTTTAACTCAAGTTACCCTATGATGACAAGTTCAATTCCATAAATAAGCTATTTGGATCAAGCTTATAGTCACCAAAAGGCTGACAGTATGAAAATCCGTACTTCTCATATAAATTACGGGCGGGTTTGAAGAAGTCCATAGAGCCGGTTTCAAGGCTTAACGTTTCATAACCTTGATTGTGAGCCTCACTGATTAGGTGCTCTAGCAATTTCGTTGCAACACCAAGCCCTCGACTACTTTCAGTCGTTCTCATAGACTTAATTTCAGCTTGCTTGGTATTCAATGTTTTTAATGCCACGCACCCCAACACCTCCCCATTATATCGAGCACTCCAAAAAGTGATTGAAGGAGACTTAAGTGCATCTAAATCCAAGGCATGAACACTCTCTGGCGGTGACGTAGCGTACATATCTGCAAGGTGCTCTTCCAGAAGTTGTATTACGCCCTTATCTTCAAGCTTATCTACCGCAATTTGCATGCTTCGCTACCCCCTTTATTTGCAACCGACATATTTCAGTATTTCAACAACCTGTGACGGTGTGGTAGCCCAAGCCTGAGCAGCAGCGTCCACCTCTTTTAATGGATGTACTAATGCTTCACTATGTAACGTGATATAAGGTTTACCCAATGCAGCGCAATAACCAGCATCAAATGCTGCATTCCATTGTTTATATTGATCACCGAAACGAACAACCGCTATATCGCATTTTTCTATCAGTGTTTTAGTTCTGATTGCATTTACTTTCGCTGATTTATGGTCTCGCCAAAAAGAATTGCTTTCTTCACCAAGCACGTCGCCTGCACTATCACTTGTATCATGATCGGTGACCGCAGAAGTAAACACGGCATTTACACCATTGTCCTTACAACCTTGAACAATTTGTTCTCTCCAATCAGTATGAATTTCACCAGACAAGTAAACATTTAATTCCATTTCAAGCTCCTTGTTTTTGTTACAAAGGTATTAACACTTCTATTTTTAACTCATTAAGTAAATGATTACTATAAAATCGCTATTTAATTAACGCTTCAGATTGAATTCGATATAAACAATGGCGCTCTAATGAATGACCCTTGGGTAGCTTGGGGTGATTAAAATCTTGATGAGTGTTATGCATACCAATTTTTTCCATAACCCGCTTTGAAGGCAAGTTTTGTAGAGCGGTGAATGCATATACCTCAGATAGATTAAGCGTATCGAAAGCAAACGCTAATGCGGCTTTCGCCGCCTCTGGAGCAAACCCGTTCCCCCAGCTTGAAGAACTCAAACGCCAGCCAATTTCAACGAGTGGTGCATTTGGAATGCCGCTCTCTTCCTCCTGAAAGTGCAAACCAACAAATCCGAGAAATAGGCCTGTGTTTTTTTGCTCCAACGCCCAAAAGCCCCAACCTTTATCCAAGATGAGACTTTGGAACCGTTCTGCTAATTCATTACTTTCGCGCGCTGAAAGTAATGAAGGAAAATACGTCATTACTTTAGGATCGCGGTTCATTTCAGCAAAAGGTGCAAGATCACTGTCACGCCACTGCCTCAATATAAGCCTATCTGTCTCGATCATGCTTTGCTCCGATTAAGCCTTGAGATGTTAACTGCTCGATGACCAAAATCGTTGCTAATGAACAAGAAGATACATCACCCATATCGAAATAGTTCAGCTCATCAATTTCCGCGTCTGGCTTCAAGTCACCGTTAAAGTCAGAATAGTAGCAAGTCAGTTGTACTGATACGTCACTCGCTTTACCATCAGCCTGAGCAGTGAATGACCCTGCATATTTAATCGTTCTTGGCTCTAAATCGACGGATAATTCTTCTTTGACTTCGCGGACAAGGGCTTGTTCATCGCTTTCGCCAACTTCACGCTTCCCTCCTGGGATATAAAAGAGTTCTTTGCCTTTAGAGCGAACCACTAGCAGTTTGCCATCGTGAATATGTAACCAAGCCAACTTATCAATGACCTTTCCCATTTACAGCACCAATATTTCTTTAGTTTCAATTGCTTAATATCATACGCTACTGCCTTTGATTATGCATTAGAAACAAAAAAGCCCTGCCATTAGACAGAGCTTTAACCATCAGCGTACCCTTTTGATAACTTGGGTCTAGCCTTATACCAACTTAGTTAGATGCAACTAAATAGAGCCGATTAACGTTAGGCGTCACATAAACCATCACTTTCAAACTGACTATACAGCCGCTCAACCACCAGCCAAGCATCATCACCTAGCGACTGTTTTATATAGTTTTCAACGTCGGCACGAATGGTATCGGCAATAAACGATGCTGCGAACATACCTTGATCTAGGCCGATGATTTTATTGGTCACTTCACCTTTATCGTTTACCGCATCAAACCAACCAGCCTCACTCACTATTGCAGGAAAGCGTGTCTCAATATCACTCAGCAATTCTACTGCATGATCCCGATTTATCATGGCATAGAGTGCTGTCGCATGTGGTGTACCAACAGGCTCTTGATAAGTATTTTGATTACGACAAAAATCTTCTGCCATACCATTTACGCCATACTCACTGTAGCGGCTCTCAATAGTTGATGATGATGACAAAAACGGAATACCGTATTCAGACGTATATTCCAATTGTACTGTCGCCATATCATCAAACATCTGGGGTACTGGCACCATTGACTTTTCATTGAACCAAATCGATGGCAACATGCCTTGAAAGTATGCGCCGTTCCACGTCAACATTGGGTGAATGATATCCCCTTGCTGAGTAACATATTCTCCTTGATATAACCCCATATTCGTAAATACGCCTTCTGGAATAGGCGCTACATCATCGTGCGTCAATACCGAAGCCCACAATGGTGCTAAGCGGCTTTCATTCGACTTTCTATCTATCCAATAACTAACATAATCGGGTTGACCATCGCCTGTATCTCGCCAAGCCGCACGTAATAACTCACGCGAGTTATTATCTCGGTCATATAAACCATACCACCCCTGCTTGGTCGCTTTAACCAAGGTGTCAGCGCGAGTTGCGATCTGTGCTAACATTGGATCTTCATGCTCCCAATAGGCCCCAGCAACAGCAGCTAACGAAGAGGTTAGATTCGCCGCATCCACTGCAGATGCAATCGAACGTCCACCGAGAGCTAACTCTCCCGCTTGGATCTGATACATCCAATAGAACAAACCATTCCATTTTGGCGCATTTTCGAGACGGGTAAGCGCATCGTTCAGACGCTGACGCGCAGGCTCTGATCCAGCACGCTCCATCTCCGTCAAAATATTTAAATAAAGGCCAATCGTTGTGCTATTCACAACAGGCCTAGGGACAATTTCACCATCATCCATGATACGAATAAAATCGAAAGGCATACCAGATTGTGGATCAACGCCTACGCCATCTTGAAAATACTGCAAGTTTGTATGCAGCTGCGCGGAGAAGTTATCGGGATAGTGTTGTTCTCCGAAAAATACCTCTGAAATAGGTGACATATTTATGGTCGTAGCCTCTTGAGTAGACACACATCCATAAAGCATAAAAGTACCCATCACGACTGCCAATAACTTATTGCTCTTAATCACAACTTCCTCACCAACTGTTGACCCGTATCACAGCTTCATTCACCGCCACAAGATAGAAACGTTTCATCAAAAACCCGTCTTAATTGGCGTTAATTTAAAAGCCATGTTAATGATTGACGGTAATACAACGGGAATAACTAAAATCACAACTGTCAGAATCTAGACACATAGTATTGAATAGTCTATAAATACTGCATTATCCCTGCATTTTTGGTACGTTAGTTAGAGAAAGGTCACAAGAATAGAAACGTTTATATTTGGTAACTAATACGTCCTTGAACATTGCAACACTCATTACTTCCTGTGTCTTCAAAGTCTGTTCTTTATGTATACAGTCAAAAGTCATATCATTCTGCATAACAACACTTTATTATTATTTTCATAAGCTTAATAAAGGTAAACATGAAGAATGAGTTGGGTTCTATTCACATTTTTTGCTGCTTTTTGCCAATCATGGCGTAACGCACTACAAAGTAAATTAAGCAAAAAACTTGATATCGCAGGCGTTACACTTGCGCGGTTTATTTGGGCAAGCCCATTGGCATTCGTTTACTTGTATGGTCTTTATGAATGGCAACCCGCCGACATACCCAACTTATCGGTGACATCAATCAGCTTTATTCTAAGTGCAGCCATTATGCAAATAGCTGCCACTGCACTCATGGTGGTACTGTTCAAACAGAAAAACTTTGCGATTGGTGCTGGCTTGGCAAAGTGTGAAGCTCCCGTCGCAGCATTATTTGGGGTTTTATTCTTTGGTACAACACTGACCTATTGGGGATGGCTTGGCGTCGGTATTGGTGCTATCGCGGTACTGATTTTAAGCTCACCGGGTAAACTTAATCACATTTCTTTGAAAACAGTCACTATTGGGCTAGCTTGCAGCAGTGCCTTCGCACTAACTTCACTATGGATAAGAGAAGCCAGTCTTAGTTTATCTCTACCCTTCCCTCATAGTGCCGCATGGGTGCTCTTTTTAGTTATTTTTATTCAAACACTCATATTAGTGTCGTACTTACTTATTCGAGACAGGCAAGCACTTCGGTTAATGTTTAAAGAGAGAAAGCTTGTATTGATGACCAGTATCACAAGCTTTTTAGGGTCATTGGGTTGGTTTAGTGCCATGTCGTTGCAAAGTGTGCCTTATGTAAAAACCCTCGGCCAAATTGAAATCTTTTTTATGATGTTAATTTCTGCTTTTTGGCTTAAAGAAAAAACGCAACTTAAAGACTTTTTTGCTTTGGCTCTTGTGGCTATCGCTGCAATTTTAGTGATGTTCCACTAACGACAGATAGCCATCAAATAACCCCGAGAAAAATGCACCTTCAGAAACAGCGTTAACTAACGAAAATGGGGTGGTTTGTGATTCAATATTTTGTGAATATTCAATAATGCAATGTGGCACTCTTTTTCCTTAAAAACTAATAATATGGTGCTTTCTCTAGCTGAAATTATCATAAGGAAACTTAAAGGTATAAAACTACACTGTGTTTTGAATGCATGCTCACAAATATTAGTCCTTTTCCCCCACATGAATTATTAGAAAGCAACCTGACTAAACAGTCAGGTTGCTTTACCCATGAAAACTGTACTTTCTATGTATTCACTCGAATGAGCATTTCATCTTGCTTCGCTGGTGAAAGAACAATTGGGATAGCTTTCGATATCGGTGTATCACTCAAGTCCCCTTTCCCATCAATCGATACTAATGGATTCGTCTCAGGAAAATAGGCCGCAATATTACCTGCTGGAATGTCATAAGCCACAAGCTTGAAACCAAAGACTTTGCGCTCAATTTTATCTGGCCAGAGTGACTCAACATCCACTAAGTCACCCGCTTGTAAACCTAATGCGTCAATATCTCTTTGGTTCACTAACAATACTTTGCGTTCACCTGAAATACCGCGATAGCGATCTTCAAAACCGTATATGGTCGTATTGTATTGATCGTGTGACCGCATTGTTTGTAAAACAAATACAGGGTCTTGGCTTAACTCACGTAAGTTCGCAGGTAACAAATGCACTGGTAGTTGATGAGAATAAAAGTTCGCTTTACTCGTTTGCGTATTCCACCTACGTTCACCAGCACTGTTGCCTAAATAAAAGCCCCCTGGTTGTTGAAGCTTTTCATTAAAGCCTTCAAAACCCGGTATCGCCTTAGCGATAAGATCACGTATTCGAGTATAGTCTTCAATTAAATATGACCAATCGACCACATCACTACCAACAGTCGCTGAGGCAATACCTGCAATAATCGCTGGCTCTGAGCGCATTTCAGCAATGTCACTCTCTACTACACCTGCCGAGGCATGTACCATGCTAAATGAATCTTCCACGGTCACGCTTTGTGGCCCAGCAAGCTGTATATCAATATCTGTTCGCCCTAAACACGGTAAAATAAGAGAATCTCGCCCGGTAATGAGGTGGCTACGATTCAACTTGGTCGCGATATTGACTGTTAATTCACAGCTACTTAATGCTTGTTGAGTTAACTCTGTGTCTGGGCTGGCAGCAGCGAAATTACCGCCGAGACCAATAAAAACCTTACTGTCCCCTGCTAACATAGCTTTAATCGCTTCAACGGCATTATGACCTGCTTCTCGAGGCGGTTCGAATTCGAATACATTGGCCAAATTATCAAGAAAAGCATCGGTCGGTTTTTCATCAATGCCCATAGTTCTGTCACCTTGTACATTACTATGCCCGCGCACTGGACAAAGTCCTGCACCCGGCTTGCCTACCTGACCAAACAAAAGCTGTAAGTTAACGATTTCCTGAATGGTATTAACCGAGTGTTTATGTTGAGTAATACCCATCGCCCAGGTTGTAATGACGTTTTTGGCTTGGCGGTAAATTGTTGCAGCGTCACGTATTTCTGATTCTGATAAGCCAGACTGTTCGACAATATCACTCCAGTCAGTTGCGTTAACCATCGCAAGGTAGTCATTTAATCCTTCGGTATGGCAGGCAATAAAATCACGGTCAAAAATCCCTTTACATCCCGCCGCCAGTTCTTGTTGATCAAACTCATGTAGGGCTTTTACCATACCGCGAACAACAGCCATATCCCCGCCCAACTTAGGCGTGTAGTAAGACTGGCTAATTTCAGTCCCTTTGCCTGAAAGCATTTCTTGGGGCGATTGTGGATTCGTAAAACGCTCTAGGCCTCGCTCTTTTAGCGTGTTAAAACTAACAACAGCAGCTCCCCGGCGTGAAGCCTGCCGCAGAGTGTCTAGCATTCGAGGGTGGTTGGTACCGGGGTTTTGCCCAAAAACAAAAATGGCATCAGCAAATTCAAAATCATCAATTGTAATGGTCCCTTTTCCAGTACCTATCGCTTGTTTTAGTGCTACTCCACTCGCTTCATGACACATGTTGGAGCAATCTGGAAAGTTATTTGTCCCAAACTGACGAACAAACAACTGATATAAAAATGCCGCTTCATTGCTAGCACGGCCTGATGTATAAAACTCAGCTTGATGCGGGCTTTCTAGTGCATTTAAGTGCTTAGCGATAAGTGTAAAAGCTTGTTCCCATGTCACTTCTTCATAGCAGTCAGTCTCACAATTGTATTTTACAGGATGACTGAGTCGGCCTTGGTATTCCAGAAAGTAATCACTTTGCTTCATCAACCACGAAACGGGGTGTTCCTTGAAAAAATCAGGGGTTACACGACGGCTAGTCGCTTCCCAGTTAACTGCTTTTGCACCATTTTCACAAAACTTAAAATGCCCCTTTTCGTCATTCTCGCCCCATGCACAACCAGGACAATCAAAGCCGTGATCTTGGTTAGTTTTAAGCAAGTTTCGAATATTACGACTTACATTTTCGCTTTTGACCAAATGCTTTGTGGTGCTAAGCAGCGCTCCCCATCCACCTGCTGAACCTGAATATTGTTTAACTGTCATTACTCTTCCCTGTTGTTCATTTTATTTTTTGCAGGCGTAATCGAAACGCACCGTGGTATACATTAAATCGGCCGTGTTGGCTGAAGCCAATCAAGGTAAGGTTAAACCGTTTGGCGAGATTCAGTGCTAGGCTTGAAGGTGCACCCACCGCAACCAATACAGGTACACCAGCAACAAGTACCTTCTGCACCAATTCAAAACTTATACGGCTACTCAGCATAATGACTTTTCCATTCTGGCAAAGTTCAGGTCGCTTTGAACGTTTACCTAATAGCTTATCAAGCGCATTATGACGACCTATATCCTCACTACTTTCAAGTAGTTCCCCGTTTTGATTGAATAGCCCACAACCATGTACTCCACCCGTAATACTAAAAAGGTGTTGCTGAGAACGTAGTGCTTTGGATAGCGATGTAATTGCTTGTACAGATAACCAATGTGGCTGTTCATCTAATGATGGGATATTGCGAAGCTCAAGCGATTGCATGGATGACTTACCGCACACACCACAGCTTGAGAACGAGGTTGTTTCACGGCTAATACTTGACCAATCAATTCTTATTCCTGCATCAAGACGAACAGTGATTTCATTCGGCTGAATCTCATCGTCGTCTAGCTGATCATTTATCCCTACCACATCTGTAGCATGCTGAATGATCCCCTCTGATAATAACAAGCCAATAACTAGGTGCTGATCATCACCAGGCGTTCTCATCGTGACAAGATATACACGCTCTTTTGGTATACCATCTAAATCAGTGTATATCAGGCTAATTTGTAGCGGCTCTTCAATAATGACAGAGTCGATAGACAAAGTAACATCTCGACCTTGTACTTGCTGCCTTGAACAAGCCATAACACTGCTAGCATGCTCATAAATTTTAATTGACGCTAGATGATTAAATTCTTCATGATGAGGCCGTATAGCCTGATTATACCGGATTCCTGTATCATCCTGATCACTTTCCCTGCTTGGCATATGGCCACACCACTCCGCACTGGTATTTATAATTAAAGAGGTTGGCCCTCTCAATTGGCATTATTTACTACACATTAACAAAACAATTTTGCAACATCTAGCGTGATTTCTATTTGTTCTAGACTTCGCATCATGGGTCACACTTTTGGTATGCCATAATACAATGAGTTCAAAGGAGGGAGATAAAAGCGTGTGAGAGAGGTAAAAACGCCTGAAAGACACTAGGCGTTTAACGCTAAATTTCAGTCAACTATCTATCGACAATTAGATTAAAAATTATCAAAGGTAAGTATTAAGTTGAGCGAGAGTCGCATCGGCACTTTCGTAGTTGATTGGAACCTCTATATAGCGATGACCTTTTTCAACAATTAGAGAAGGGAAGCTATTACCGCCAATCGACCGTGCGAATGCTAACTCCTCAAGTAACAAGTCCTGTGTGCGATTAGATAAAAATTCAGCCTTGAACATGGCACTATCTAATCCAAGATCTTCCGCTAAGCTAATCAAGATAGCATCATGGCTGGGGTTTTTAGCTTCTAGGTAATAGGCTTTTTGTATTGCCTCTAGCATTATTAACTCCGCGCCTTGAGAGCGTGCCGCGATAATGGCACGACACGATGGATACGTTGAGCGACGTGGTGTATTTTTAGTCCAAAAGTCATGATTAAACGGAGTGCCAAGGTACTGTTCAATTTTCTTCCAGTAAGACGCTATTTGTACCTGCATAGCTTCTGGCATAGGTGTATCAGAATCAGGCGCTAACCCACCCAGCACGTATACGACCTCGACGTGATCAGACAACGCCTCTCTTATTTTGTCCCAAGTCGGTTTATAACCCCAGCACCAAGAACACATTGGATCGTATACATAGTAGAGTTTTATTTTTGCAGCTGACATATTTCAAATCCGTGAATAATTTTCATCCAAACTACCAAACATACCCAAGTGACTTCAAGGTGCAGGACTCAGAGGATATCAGCCTAACACCAATGCTATTCAATACCGAACAACGCTGTACTTAGAGACCAAAGTTTAAGCAAAAAAGCGTCTTATAATAGCTGCCCAGGCAGCTTGGTTTTTCATCATCTAAACCCAAAACGGTTGTAATACCAACAACTTGAACTGACTGTGGCAGAATTCACGTTCAATTTGAAAATTAAACTATACAAATACGATATAGCTGTTATTATCTCTCTCGCTCTGTTGTTCAGAGAGTTATTAAATGCAACATAAAGTACAAGTTAAACTTATGGTTACATCCACGTTATCGTTTTTGTATCTCAGTGTTTCCCTTATATTTAGCGTAACATTCGATAATTCAACTGCTTAGCAGCTTGCATTTTAGCGATTTTTTAATTAATGAATTTATAAGGGACATAACATGTCTAACTCAAGCACTGGTATCGTAAAGTGGTTCAACGAAGAGAAAGGTTTCGGTTTTATCACTCAAGATAACGGCGGCGCTGACGTATTTGTTCACTTCCGTGCAATCGCATCTGAAGGCTTCAAAACTCTAGCTGAAGGTCAGAAAGTTTCTTTCGACCTAGAGCAAGGCCAAAAAGGCCCACAAGCAGCTAACGTTGTTGCTTTATAATTAGAAGTTTTATCTTCTAAAGAAAATGCTGGCTAAGGCCGGCATTTTTTATGCCTATCGTTTTATCCAAAGTAGCCTCTTCAAAGTAAATGCTTCCTGTTGAGCAATCACTATAAGCTGTCGTCGCCGTTTTATTTATAAATAGTTGGGCTCAATAAATTTACTGAACCCATATCATACGTAATGCCAACCCCGTTATCGTTAAATACCGAGGCCATTAACGCCACAGTCGTTTGTTATACCCTAGCCTTTATTTGGCTACTGAATATTGGCTACTGAAACAAGTTAAGGCCGAACGCTCGTTTAACGCTGCCAAGCACCTGATTTGATTCATCTTGTGACTTTTCGCTACCAGCTCGAAGAATTCCAATTAATTGTGCTTTATCTGAAATGAATGTTTCTCTACGCTCTCTAATTGGCTTTAAAAGCTCCTGCAAACATTCCTCAAGAATTTTTTTGGTTGTTCCATCGCCCAAACCTCCTTTTTGATACCTCGCCTTTAGCTCTTCAACATAATCAGAATCAGGATGAAATGCGTCTAGATATGTGAAAACAATATTCCCCTCAATTTGTCCTGGGTCTTCAACTGCTAAGTGATTAGGATCGGTATACATTGATTTGACCGCCGTTGATATATCCTTCTCGCTAGAGCTCAGAAGGATACAGTTCCCCATTGATTTAGACATTTTACTTTTGCCATCCGGACTTGGTAAGCGAGGAACTTTGCTTAATAACGGTCGACATTCAACTAAAATATCTTCTTGAGCGATATTATTTAGCTTTCTCACGATTTCGTTTGTTTGCTCAATCATCGGTAATTGATCATCTCCAACGGGGATGATTGTGGCTCGGAATGCTGTAATATCAGCGGCTTGGCTAATCGGATACGTTAAGAACCCCGTTGGAATTGAGCCTCCAAATGACTTACCTGCGATTTCATTTTTAACGGTTGGGTTTCTCTGTAATCTAGCAACAGACACTAAATTTGAGTAATACATTGTCAATTCAGATAAGGCGGGAATTGCGGACTGCAAACAAATGGTTGTTTTTCGAGGATCAATGCCAACGGCTAAATAATCAGCAACAACATTCAAAATATTTGAAGATACTTTATGTGGATTATGACCGTTATCAGTTAAACCTTGTAAATCGGCAACCAAGATAGTTTGTTCATAGTCGTTCTGTAACACTACTCTTTGCTGAAGAGAGCCAACAAAGTGCCCAAGATGCAACTGCCCTGTTGCTCGGTCACCGGTTAATACTTTTTCTTTTTTAGTGGTATGTCTTTGATTATGCATAATATGACTCCTAACTGTACCATCGGAGACATAAAATGCGTTATTCATAAGCAGTCTTCCGACGGCTTTGAATAAATGTGATTCAGCGCCGCTCTATGAAATAGAGCGCCACCATGAAACTGAGATTAAATTAAACGTTTGATTTATTTGCATGTATTAAACCTACCACTCTCCAAACAACGATTCAAGCTGCGTTTATCTTATTCATATAAACACAAAACCACCGAGAGTATGCGTTAGCTTTATGGTTAAGTTTCAAACTAACTACTTAGCCGAATGATTAAGTTGCAACAAATCCCACTTATTACCGTATAAGTCTTGAAATACCACTACAGTTCCATAGGCTTCTACTCGTGGTTCTTCGTTGAATACCACATCATTCGCTTTCATGTGATTGTAGTCACGCCAAAAGTCATTAGTTTGTAGAAATAAGAACACACGCCCACCAGTTTGATTACCAACTGATTTTAGCTGCTCATCGTTGCTTGCCTGAGCCAGTAGTAAATTTGTACCATTTGAATTAGGTGGAGATACTTGTACCCAACGTTTCCCACCACCAAGATCTGTGTCTTCAATGAGCTTGAATTGTAGTTTCTGGGTATAAAATGCAATGGCATCATCGTAATTTTCGACAACCAAAGCAATGTTACCGATTTGCTGCTGAATAGGATTAGTCATAGTTAGCGCTACCGTTTCTTAATTTCAACAAGCGATGCTTTCTTTACGTACTTGGCTGTCACCAATATTTCACCTGCACCATCCACTTTACAGTCTAATTGATGATCCTTGCCTTCAATAATGCGCTTAATTACTGCTTTTGTACCAATTTTTAGGTTAAGGGAGCTACCTTTAACTTTCAGATCTTTTACTAATGTGACTTTATCACCCTGCTCCAACAGTTTTCCATTGATGTCTTTTACCGTAAATTGGTTCTCAGCTTCTTCCAACGGATTCCATTCGTGACCGCACTCTGGGCAGATTAGATTATTTTGATCTTGGTAAACAAATTCAGATTTACAGTTTAAGCAAGGAGGTAAGGACATCGATTATTACTTCTTTAAGTTAGTCTGACGCATATAGTAATGGGTCTTTTCTAAGTTGGCGAGCGCATTGTTAGTGCATTGAAACTAAATGATTACACTTCGCCCTGTAGGAAGATGCTCGAGATGGTCACCAAGTACATCTTTGAGTATCCCATATGCTTTTTTACCGGTGCAATGGCCAGTATAAAGTTTATCTATTGGATAGTTCTGTAGCACTCGTCCTATCGCCTCAACCTCTTCTCTAGTTCCACCAATACCATTAAACATTGGTAAGCCAACCAAATGGAAACCTCCAACAACAGCCTTAATCCTTGTCTTCGGGAAAAGTTCTACAGCCGTTTCAACCATATTTAGAACACCGCTATGAGCACAACCAGTAAATATTATCAGTCCATCGGTTTCTTTGATAATAAGAAGTAGTTCATGGTCGAATTTATCTGGCTTATAGCCCTGCCCCGAATTAGTGAATAAGTATTTATTCCCTGGCGGCCTTTGATACCTATTGCTTATGTTTGTAACAACAAAAATATTAGGAAGTATCTCTGTTGTTTCATTGACGAAAGTTATTCGTCCCTGTGCTTTGCTTAATAAGTTCTTATCGAGGCCAACATTGCTCTTAAAACCAAACGCTCTGAAACAATAGTCAGTTTCTCTACACTCTCGAAAATACACCGGAGCTTTAGAGTTACTATCGAAAAAGTAACTAACACCATTACAATGATCATGATGTCGATGAGAGATAACCGCAGCATCAACGTCTTGAATGTCAATATTCAGCAAAGCAGCATTATCACAAAATGCTCTACCATTACCCGCATCAAACAATACCTGTTTACCCATTGTCTTCACATGAAGAGACAACCCCCTTTCAACCGCTAGGTCAGGCCTGTTATCTAGTCGAGTGTTATCAACTAAAGCTGTAAGTTTCATGATCACCTTATGATATTGACAGTCTGCTCTGCATTTATTGCCTTGTTAGGCATGCCTAATCCAATTATCCGTTTCTTTTCACTTTTTATTCACACTACATACCTTATAAACAAATGATTAAAGTTTTGGAGGTTATATGAAAACTATCGCAGCATACTCTATTGGCATTATCATTATTTCTGCAAGCGGATTCTTTGGGCTGAAAACGTATACTAACAGTCAGTTTGGTGAACCAAACTTAGCCAATGGCAAAGCACATTTTGCAAACAACTGTGCTGTTTGCCACGGTAATAAAGGGCTTGGTAATGGTGTTATGGCCAATAACCTAGCAGTTAGTCCAGATAATATCTATGAAGAACTTACCAATCCTTTCGGCTTCAAAAGTGAGCTAATCAGTTCTGTTCTAAGTGGTGATAATGGCCAAAATGGCTTGATGCCAGCATTTAAGGGCATACTTTCAGAAAAAGATATCAATGATATTTTCGGTTACATCGAAAGCATTAACTGATTCAAAACGACGCCAAATACTCTGTTACACGATTATTTGAGCCGCCGCAGAAAACTCAAACCGCTAACCATATATCATCGAGGGTTCAACAACTCAAGATGGTGGTATTATGGCAGAAGCAATAGCGCAAATACTGATTATTTTTGGTAACCAACTCGCGTATAGGGTTGGTAAGTTAGTCATTATAATTCTAACCATTGGTAAACTTTCAATTGAGCCATTACCCAAAAACTACCCTGCGAATTTTGTTCAAGTGTTCGATGACGAAAAAGTCACTCCTGTAAAAAATGCTGCTAACTATTCTGCATCACATACTATGGCGATTTTTATTGGCTACTTTGTGATTTTAGCCGCGTTTAGTACTGTGCTATATACCTTCCGAGATTTCTTTATCAGCACCAAGATATCAGTGAGCGAGGGCTAAAGTATAACGAGCTAGGTATTTAGCCTAGCTCGGAACTATAAACTCAAAAATATGCGGTTTGTGCCTAGCGACGTCTGCTTGGCAGCATATCGGTCATTGAACCTTCAACCAACTCTGCGGCAAACGCGAAGGTTTCAGCCAACGTTGGGTGAGCATGTACCGTATGCGCGATGTCTTTTGCTCTACCACCAAGTTCGAGGACTGCAGCAGCTTCGTGAATGAGTTCACCCGCGTTATCGCCACAAATACCAGCCCCCAGCAATACGCCTGACTCTTTATCAAATAGCGCTTTAGTCACCCCATTGGTGGCACCAACACTTTGTGCGCGCCCACTGACAAGCCACGGCACTTTACCAAGACTATAATCAATGCCCTGCAGTTTTGCTTCTTTCTCTGTCAAACCTACCCAAGCCACTTCTGGACTGGTGTAGGCCACTGACGGGATCGCCGCTGGGTGGAACATAGCATCCATCCCTGAAATGACTTCTGCGGCAACCTTACCTTCGTGGCTCGCCTTATGAGCTAACATTGGCCCTTTAACAATATCGCCAATAGCATAGATATGTGGCAGCGACGTCTGCATCCTGTCGTTGACTTCAATAAGTCCTTGCTCACTAAGCGCAACACCGATGCTTTCCAGCCCAAGACTCGAAGTATTTGGCCTACGGCCAACAGCAACTAATACAGCATCAAAAATGGCGCTCTCTGGGGCTTTTTTACCGTCAAAAGAAACAACAATGCCATCAGGCTTTGCTTCCATATCAGTCACTTTGGTTTTGGTTAGCAGCTGGTAAGTCTTTTTCGTCGCTTTAACCAGAGGCTGGACAACGTCTTTATCTGCAGCAGGAATAATTTGGTCTTGTGCCTCTACAATCGTAATCTCTGAACCTAGCGCCGAGTACACCTGTGCCATTTCCAACCCAATGATACCACCACCAATAATTAGCAGTTTTTCAGGGATACTTGGTAAAGTCAGCGCATCAGTCGAATCCCACACACGAGGATCATTTGGCGCCATAGGCAATTTAACGGAGTGAGAGCCCGTCGCAATGATGGCATGTTTGAAGTTAACGCTTTGCTCTGTGTCTGCAATAACTGAAAGCGTGTTCTCCCCAGTGAATTGGCCTTCACCTTGAATTCGAACGACTTTTCTCGCTTTACATAAGTTAGCTATACCTTTGGTCAGCTCAGAGATCGTTCCCTCTTTATGGGCTCGCAGTGCATCAATATCAACATTGGGCTTGGTAAAGGATATCCCCATGCTCGCCCCATGCTTGGCATGCTCAATAAGCGACGCTGCATGAAGCAGGGTCTTAGAAGGAATGCAGCCCACATTGACACATACGCCACCCAACGTTTCACGCTTTTCTACTATGCATACCGACAAGCCAAGATCTGCCGCTCTAAAAGCCGCAGTATACCCACCGGGTCCACCACCGAGTACAACAACATCTACGTTGATAGATTCCGCCATCAAAACTCCCTCTCAAACTAGTTAATCACGTGATTTATAGATATAAGCAGCATAACGTGCCACTCATTAACAGCTTTACCCTAGACAGAGGCAAAAATACATCGCAAATTTGTAATATCCGATGTTGGCTCACTTTATTTAGAAAGCTCACTACCAATATGTGTACCAGTTCAATGTTTTGTCTTCCATTCAACGGGCAAAAGAAGACATGCTACGGCCGGAATATTTGTTATATTTTACTGACCTATGATTGCCAACTTTACGACAGTAAAGCCTATTCCCCCCCCAGCAGAACACCCAATCAAAAACTGACAACGCTACTGACATATTACCAAAATAGCAGAGGCTAAATTTCAAAACTAAATATCAAAACTAAATATAAAAGGCTAAACTGAATTTAGAGTATCTCGCGTTGACAGCTTACTTGAATCGCTTATGATATTTTGGATTCAGGCTTTAGCTGTTTGATAGCAACCACTACGAATCTCACAATTGAAGAATAAAGTATCACTTGAAAAGCAAAAGCTAAGATAGGACCAACTTGCTTGAGTTCCTCTATATGTGAAAGCCAATAAATAAGCCAAACCATAGCAACGATAAAAGATAGGTAATGTGACACTTTTGTCGCCTTAATAATCCTAACTAGAACACTGCGTTCCCTTATATACAAAGCAAATGTTAAAGCCAAAATGACCACTACTGTTATTAATGAATTAAACTCAATGAACATTGATATATGCATGGACTCTCCCGTGAAATTATCATTCACACCTATTAGATAACGAACTGAACGGCCAACTAATATAAGCAATGAAATCAGTTTTATTTACAACTAATTTGAGTCTTATCCGCAGGCTCAAAACTTCAGGCTAAGCTAACGTAAATTATAAGGTTTCACAATCCGAAAACTTTATTTTACTTACTGTAATGTAAGTAAAAATGTCCAATT
>NZ_JAKJSI010000047.1:0-59958 GCF_050336695.1 Photobacterium minamisatsumaniensis
GGTGAATAAACACAACTCATTCACCTATATTGCTCTATAGAGACAATGTATTAAAAGTTCATAGTAAGCTTACGCAAAGTTTTATTTAGATCTTCAATTTCAGTTTCACTTAACTTTTCTAACCAGTCGCTTTCAAGTTGTTTCATTATTGTATTTCCTGAAGCTCTCACTTCTGCCCCTAAATCGCTAAGTTTCAGTAATTTATGTTTTTGGTTATTTTCATCTTTAACCGCGATGAGTAAATCTCTTTTAATAAGGTTATCGACTAGGCGTTTTGTTGCACTTCTTTCATTCATAAGTGCATCTGCAAGCTTTTGTTGGCTAATAAGTTCAAAGCTATTAACAACTTCTAATGCCTTTTGCATTTCTGTTGTAATGTCGTACTTAGCTGATAGTTCTTTTTGAGCTTGGTTTCTAAAGTATCTATGTACAACGCCCATCATAAAGAAGGGGGAGTCTTCGAGATTTTTGCTTATTGATAGCTGTGAGTATCGAGCTTTTGTCGTCATTGTATTCAACCATTTATTATCTATAACTGCATTTTACTGATGTTTCGTTGATATCCCAACTATGTTGTGCGCACAACAAAACTGTATTCTCCATAATTTTGTTGTGGGTACAACTAAAGTGGTGGGTTAGTTGTAATATTTTGTTTCTTAGCGAAGCGAGAGCTGTGACTAGTTAGCCTCTTTTTTTATATGGTTAATCGCTTATCGTATTGAAAGTAATAAAATAGATGGATATTTATGGAGTGTATTTCTACAGAGGGTGTGATAAATATTTTCTTACATATCGATATGGATGGATTGCGGTTCTTGATTCGATAAATCTGTATTTACGATAAATGAGCGTCTAAAACTGATCAGCGTAAAGATGAGCGTAGGTTTTTAAAAGCCCATGACGAAAGCTTATTTTAGTTAACGTCATGGGCTTTCTTTGGTTTACTAGTTTGACTGAATTGGCACAACAAGAATATCTACCGTAGATTTATGAATCAGATGTTTGGAGTATGAAATGATTTTGCTCCAAAAATCATGGTGGTGCCCACAGATTAATAGCTCAACGCCGTACTCTGGGATGGTATCACTAAGTTTGTCGCTTAAATCGCCAGTTCCCACTAAGAAGTGTTTAACTGGGTAATCTGAATGTTCCAAGAAGCCGTTCAATTGTATCATTGAACGTTCGTTTAACGGCCGATTGTTGGCATCGGCTTTTATGTCGACCAGCTCTGGATAAATCTCCCCGTGTGTTCCGTCGATGTGGATAAAAGATAGGTCTGCATCGAGTAGCTTTGCAAGAAAAACTGCTCTATCAATAAGTACGTTGCTCTCTTCAGATAGTTCTAATGCGACAAGGATATGTTTGTATTTCATAACGTCCTCCTTTTGCTTAATAACTACCTTTAGCATAATTGTATAATGCCAAAAATAGTGTCGGAAAAGTCTCATAAATGCCAAAAATTCCGATCTTCATAAATAATGTCTGTAGACTAAATGTCATTTATCGATATATGCATGTTGATAGTATGAATAATATTTTTTCCAATATACCTAGCCAATTACCCGAAGAAATCTTTGAAGATATTGTCTCTACAGAGAATGTTCGTATAGAGAAGATAGTATCTAAAGGGCATACAACGCCAACGGATGAATGGTATGACCAAGAAGAAAGCGAATGGGTAATGGTGTTACAAGGGCAGGCTAAGATATTGTTTGAAGAGGGGATGCGTGAAGTTGAGATGCAGGCCGGTGATCATATTAATATTCCGGCTCATCAGCGACATCGAGTTACTTGGACAAAACCAGACAGCGAAACTATCTGGCTTGCCGTATTTTATTCGTAGTCAAATTAGCTAAGCGGGTAAGCAACAACCTTCGCTAAGGCTTCTGGGTAGTGCCTTTCGTGGGCTAATTCAATTGCTTTTTGTTCAACAGTTTGCTGACTAAGTGACGTTGTCACCTTGAAGGTGCTAGCCATTGAGTTTTGGGTCAGTGATTTGTCAACCAAGCCACTGCTTACAAGTTGATCAAGAATGCTATTAGCTGCAGAGAGTGCTGAAGAGGCTTTAACAATTTCGGTTCTGGCGTAATGTCTACCGTCAAAGGATACATCAGCGGCGCGGAGGGTTGGATCATCCCCTGGGATCTGTTGTGCACCAAATAATGGTTTTCCGCCAACGGTGGCTGTTTGATAGGACGGTACAAACCGAGACATATGGTTAATTGCACGTTGAGAGCGAAGTGATATTAATTCAGAGCTCCAACCTTGCTTGATTTTCCTAATGAAGCGCTGCTCAAGTTCAGGCTGTGAGCTAGTGTTTGTGCTAGTAACTAGACCCTGTTTAAACAGGGTAATATCATCAGTCATGCCATGCAGTTGGAAATAACCATCGGCATACGGCGTTAATTGTGCCATGCCATCAGGCGTACCACGTTCACCGTGAAAAATAACTTCCGGCCAAATACCACTACACTCTGGCCAGTGTGTAACGTAAGCCGCTTTGAATTCAACAAGGCGTTTACGTTTTAACTTTGCCATGTCATCGATTGTACCTGTTTGAAAGCCACAGGCATTGATTAGATAGTCGACGTGGCATTGGCGAGTAACATTATCGCTTATTATTGGGTCAAACGCTTGGTATTCAATATCCCAGTTCCCTTCGGCACATTGCGAAATATTGACGACTTTGCTTGCGGTATTCACATTACAGTTAGGTAACTGTTCGAGCGCTAAATTGGCGGTTGCAGCTAGCCTGAATACGCTTAGTCCGTATTCTTGTACTAATACCAAGGGGAATTTGAATTTTTCCAAGTCGATATTCTTTGCGACAGGGATCATCCAATCATCAAGACATGCTGGTGCATCTGGATTTTGTTCCGCAGCTAAAGCGGTCAATGCTTCACGGCTATATAGCTTAAAGTAGTGATCAGGCTTGCCCAATACTTCGTTTGAGCCATCTTCTTCTACCAAGTGTTGATATACACTACGTAGTTGATTTAAACGAGGTAAAATTGCATCGGGTTCCCCTTTATCGTGTGAAGGGATCGCAATAACGGTAGGGCGAATATTCGCAGTGTGAGGAAATACACGAAGCGTATCGATTGATTGCTTTAATAGCGTAATGCAGTGCTCGTCTGATATTTCACGGTATAAATTACCACCAGCGTGTAGGTGGCATATAGGCGGACCGTTAACTAAACTTGCACCTTCTTCAAAAATATCAACTTGAATGCCTAACTCCGCCAAACGAAGGGCTATGGTTGAACCAGCAATACCACCACCAATAATACCAACAGTGGGTGTAGATTTGTGGCTTTTTTGTTGTGAGCCAAGAGCATTCATAAGTGTTACGAGCCGCTTTAAAACAATGTCTGATGATACGTTGCATTCTACTGTTCCTTAGGCGTATTTAAAACACCATAACGTGTAAAAAAGTTGTTACTAACCATCCTGTAATCCTTATAAAGCTTAGGTTTATTGTGTTCTATGCAGACCGCGCATCATTCTGCTGCTATCATGCCGTCAAAGTACGGTGTAACGTAAACGTGCATATATTTATTGCTTCATTGAGGGAAAAATGTCGACGTCAATTCTGATCTGTGATGATTCCGCGTTAGCAAGAAAGCAAATGGCAAGGGCACTACCGTCGAGCATCAAAGCTGATGTAACGTTTGCTGTTAATGGGAAAGAAGCGATAGAAGCGCTCAATAGCCGAAAATTCGACTTAATGTTTTTAGATTTAACCATGCCTGTAATGGATGGCTACCAGACATTAGAAGCAATGCAGTTGTCGGGTAAGCATCTTAATGACACGAAAGTGATTGTGGTTTCTGGTGATATTCAGCCCCAAGCCCAAACACGTGTTAAAGCTCTTGGGGCAATCGAGTTTCTAAAAAAACCAATAGATAAAGCGCAACTAAAGGCAATATTACAGCCGCTTATTGCGCAAGAACCCCGAAGCTTTGATGACGTCATTCAACATGTATCAACGCCAGCACTGAGACGCCGCGATGTCTATTTAGAGGTTGCTAATGTTGCGATTGGCCGAGCAGCTGATTCACTCGCTCGTCATTTTGATGTGTTCGTTAATCTTCCATTGCCAAACGTGAATGTATTTGAAGTGAGTGAGCTGCATATGACAATGCGCCATTTGGCAAGTAGCAGTACGATGTCGGGGGTATGTCAGGGGTTCAGTGGTGAGGGCATTGCGGGTGAAGCATTAGTCTTACTTAGTGATACCAGCGTTTCAGACCTCGTCCGCTTAATGGACTATTCAGATATTATGGGGAGTGACTCTGAGTTAGAACTGTTGATGGATGTAAGTAATATTTTGGTTGGTTCTTTCTTACAAGGGTTAGGTCATCAAGCTGAAGTTAAATTTTTTCAAAGTCACCCTGTAGTGCTTGGTCAACACACGCCCATTGACAGCATGATTGAAAAAACAGCAGGAAATTGGCGCCGCACCATGACATTTGAAGTGAGCTATGGCATCGAAGGAACAAATATTAAATGTGATTTGTTATTGATGTTTGTTGATGAGTCACTGCCATTACTTGATAACAAGTTAGCTTATTTAATGGATGGTGATTAGAGATGCTTTCATTACCTGCAGAATTTGAACAGTTTCACTGGATGGTTGATATGGTGCAGCATGTCGATGTCGGTTTGATTGTGCTTGATCGTGATTTTAATGTTCATGTGTGGAATGGCTTTATGACACACCACAGTGGCAAACAATCTCATGACGCGATTGGAAAAAATATATTTGATCTGTTTCCTGAGATCCCACAAGCATGGTTTATCGCTAAGTCTAAACCGGTGTTTAATCTTGGTTGCCGCAGTTTTTTAATTTGGCGCCAGCGTCCGTATTTGTTTAAATGCCGAAATGTCCGACCGATCACTCAGCAAGCTCCCTTCATGTATCAGAATGTCACGTTAAACCCGATGACATCCCCAAATGGTGAGATTAACTATCTATTTTTGGCGGTTGAAGATGCCACTGCTGAGGCAATGGCTGAGCAATAATAGGTACAAATTCGATATGTCGGGCGTTATTTATTAACATGTTCATTAATATATAGCGCCTTTAAATAGTTTCAGTCGTGTTTTTTGAGCAAGCTAGAATATATCAGCTATTTCTATTCTAAATATTTGGAAAAAAAGCGTTATTGTTCTACACCTATTTATGTAGTGGCATATCTAAGTGAATTGGATATATATAATAAATAGGGACAATAAGTTATGAAAAACGCATTTAAATTGCTTCCTCTGGCTATTTTAATTTCTGGAACGGTTCAGGCTGCGACAGAAAACCCATGGTATGTGGGGGCTCGTGTTGGTGGAACAAGTTTTGATAGTGTTGACGGTGCCTTGAAGGGGCAAAATCTTGATAAAGACGACTGGGGCGGCGGTGTTTTTATTGGGTACAATGTGAACTCTTGGTTTGGCTTAGAAGGTGGTTATACCTATTTAGGCCAGGCTGATTATTCGAACGATGGTTTTGAGGTGCAAGGCCTCGATTTTGTCGGTAAGTTTACCTACGAAGTGTCTAACTCATTTGACCTATTTGCAAAAGCGGGTGGTTTTATATTTGATGCCGACAACGGGGTAAATAACCAAGACGAAAGTGGTGTATCTGCAACGGCTGGTGTTGGTGCGGAATATTATTTTAGTGATAACTTATCGACCCGTTTAGAATACCAATATTACAATCAAGTCGGTGATACAGGTACGAATAAACCTGGTGAGAGCGACGTTCATTTCTATGGCTTAAGTTTGGTTTACCACTGGGGAGCACCTGCGCCTGTCGCCATTATTGAGCCTGAGCCAGAACAAATGCCAGAGCCTGTGCCTGAAGTGGTGAAAGTAGCCGCAGTTAGTGCAATGCTGCCATTTGCATTTGATAGCGATGCACTTACGCAAGCTGATATTGACTTACTACAGCCTGTTGCTCAACAGCTTGTTGATTACCCTGAAACGCAGCTTTATGTTGTCGGCCATACAGATGCACGTGGTAGTGAAGAATATAACCAAACATTATCTGAAGAGCGAGCCGCGGTTGTTGCAGGGTATGTTGGTAGCCACTTTGGTATTGATAGTTCACGCATTGTTGCTCAAGGGAAAGGTGAGCTTGAGCCAATTGCCCCTAACGATACCGAGCAAGGGCGAGCTAAAAACCGTCGAGTAGAAGTCTTTGTACCAGGCTTTGAAATGACGAAGTAGTGGTGGGAATACTGAAGATTTAATTTATGCTATCGAAAAAAAACCAGCCTTTAGGCTGGTTTTTTTATGCGGTTAAAACAGTTGTTATGCTGTTTTAGCTTGCGCTTCAAGCTTGGCTTCTGCCGCTTTACATGCCGCTGCAGTGAAGATGACATCTGTCGAGCTGTTCAACGCTGTTTCAGCTGAATCTTGAATTACACCGATAATGAAACCAACCGCAACAACCTGCATTGCGACTTCGTTTGGAATACCAAACAGGCTACAAGCCAATGGAATAAGAAGCAATGAACCACCTGCAACACCCGATGCACCACAAGCAGAAACTGCTGCGACAACACTCAGAAGAACAGCTGTTGCGATATCGACTTCAACACCCATGGTGTGAACAGCAGCAAGTGTTAGTACTGTAATCGTAATGGCAGCGCCTGCCATGTTGATAGTTGCACCCAGCGGAATTGATACTGAGTAAGTGTCTTCGTGAAGATCAAGATCTTTACATAGCTGCATGTTAACAGGGATGTTTGCCGCTGAACTACGAGTAAAGAAGGCAGTGATACCACTTTCGCGAATACAACGTAGTACAAGCGGGTATGGGTTCTCTCGTGTTTTCACAAAAACAATGATTGGGTTAACAACAAGTGCAATGATCACCATTGAGCCAAGCAGTACAGCAAGTAGACGGCCATAGCTAAATAGTGCATCAAAGCCTGTTTCTGCAAAAGTATTTGCAACAAGACCAAAGATACCAATAGGCGCAAGGCGAATAACGAAGCGAACAATCATGGTGATGCCGTTCGACACATCATGGAAAACTTGTTTTGTCGCGTCAGTTGCTTGGTGAAGAGCAAAGCCAAGTGCAATTGCCCACGCCAAAATACCAATGAAGTTACCCGTCATTAATGCGTTAACTGGGTTATCAACAATCTTAAATAGCAGCGTATTAAGTACTTCAGCGATACCTTCCGGTGGGGTAGCACTTGCAGCACTAGCAACTAGAGTCAAAGTGGTAGGGAAAAGGAAACTCATCGTTACCGCAGTAAGGGCTGCCATTAACGTACCGAAAAGATACAGTACGATAATAGGTTTCATGTTGGTATGTGCACCTTTCTTCTGATTTGCAATAGAAGAAGCAACAAGGATAAATACCAGTATTGGTGCAACGGCTTTTAAGGCACTAACGAATAAGTCACCAAGAAAACCCACCTTGATGGCACTGTCTGGTGATATTGTGGCAATAAGGGTACCTGCAACGATACCAATCAGTATCTGTATTACGAGGCTTCCGCTCGCAATTCGGGCTAGAAATGGTTGTGTTTGATTCATGTTACATCCTGCATATGAATAATTTATATTTATATATTGAAGCATTTAATCTTACTTCGGGGATGGTTTTTAACAGAATTTACCATATTTATCTACCTTTGATTTTAGAAACTTTCCTGTCACGCTGGTTTAACAACCTTTTCGAGAGGTCTTATAAATCGTTGCTTACTTAGGCCTTAGCGGTATTAGTTCAGGGAGTGTAAGAGGGGGGGGGCGGTAGCAAAATGTTAAAAGCCCATGTTGTCATGGGCTTTTTGTTAAATGAATGGAAGTCAGGGATGTAGCACTAAGTGTTAGGAATGATTGGAGCAAGCGCACCAGGTTGCGCACTATTATGCGTATGCTGGTGCTTTTCCAATGCGACTAGCTGTTCTATTAGTGCCTCTGTCGATCCTGCTCCTTCATTATTCTTGGCGTAACGTTGTTGCATGTAAACATCTATGCTGGCTTTGAGCGTCTTAGTGGATGGGTGCTCCGGGTTCATACCACGCCATTGTTCAAAATAAGCCTGAAGTTGAATGGGTTGATTTGATTTAGCAGCTTGAAGCATCCCTTCGATCGGGGTTAACGCTTTCGAACGACGTTGTGCTTCCTCACCTGCTGACTTGGGCTGTTTCTTACGTTCGTTTAACCATAATTTAATGGTCGCAAGCCAAAGAGCAAACAGGGCAAGGCTTAGCCAAGGCCACCAATTGTATTTTTCCTCTGCGATTAGAGGTTGTTTGGTCGATTCTTGCGTAACAGGAGTGATTGCTGGTGATGGCTGTACCGGTAATGATGTGCTTGCCGCATCGCCGGGTAACACGGTTAATTCAAGGCCATCAATATGGCTGCGTTCCTGCTTATTCGTTGAGGTGTTCCACCAGTTAATGGTCAATGCTGGTAACGTAATAGTACCTTCGGTGCGAGCAATAATGACTTGCTTAATTGTCATTGTTGTATAACCAGCATCACTGCCATAAATTGGTTTTTCGTCATAAACACGAACGTTGCTTGGGTAATTAAGCGTAAGGTTAGGCAGCGTACTTTGTTCAGCATTCTTTATTCTTAACATGATGGTACGACTGATAGGTTCACCTACCTTTGTTTCATTTGTTTCTGGCTGCCAATGTTGTTCCAATACGAGATCTTCAGTTGGCAGCCATAGCCCTTTGTAATCCTCTGGTTTGTCTTTGACTTCGATGGTAACGTCTTGAATTTGCAGATCAACCGGTACCCTTAATGTTGAGCCGAAGCCACGGCTACCCTTAATAACACTTCCTTTGAACTCTGCGCCCCGTAGTAAAATGTTACCAGGTTTCTTTGCCGTTATTTGGTAATCACGAGTGATAATGATATAGCGTTTACCATTTAGAATAGTTTCAGCTTGGTGGTCATCGCCATCTTGCTTGACGTCGAGCCCTTCACCCGAAGGGGCGATAAGTGAAGGTTGGCTGAGTTGCTCTCCAATACGAATACGTACGGTATAGCGAATACTCTCACCAATGTATAAGCTGTCTTTATCGATATTGTAGTCAATATGAATGTCTGGTTTGCTTGTATCGTAGTCCGTATTGTTACTGGCTGACTTAAGTGATGTAATTGCAATGGGGTCGGTTTGGCTAGCACCGATGCGGAAGCTTGGAATTGTCCACTCGCCAATTTCTTTAGCGGCTAGCGCGACAGTCCATTCAGTATTACGGCTAACAACACCATTATTGTAACTTGTGCCACTACTTACTGATGGGGTGCCGTAGTTGAAGTTTTCATCTAGTACCGTCAGGTCTAATGAGCTGGTGTTAACATTGTCATCAACAGAAACTTTTAGCTGGAATACTTCATTCACGCCCACGACATTTTTCGATACTGTTGCAACGGCTTGGGCAGCATGGCTACTTGATGTGAATACGAAAAAAAGTAGAAACATAAAATAGCTAAGTAAAGTGTTAACTTTTTGGTGTCTTAATGGACGACGTTGATTTATTAATGCCTGTATCATTGCTATTACCATGAGTTTTCCGTTGCTTCAGGAGCTTGTCTTTGTCTTGCCTGCAAAATCATTTGAGCGCGGATTAATGCGGCGGTGTCATCGGGGATTTGCTCAAGTTTTTTCAGGATCGGGTCACTGGCTGATATACCGTTACTCGTAGCTTCACCACTTGCATCCCCCTCTGCTTGTATTGCTTGCGTATTGGGTTCTTCCTCACCATTGAGTTCATCGTCACTCAGTGATGCTGAGCTTACGCTTTCATCTTTGGCGTTATCATCAGAGGTTGCACCAGCTTGTGAAGGCTGTGAATTATCGTCAGTTTGCGGCTTACTTTGAGCGCCTCCTTGCTCATCAGTTTGCTCTTCGTTAGCTGCATTCTGTTGGGCGCTGTCACTTGACTGCCCCTGACTTTGGTTTTGTTGCTCGGTCGACTGTTGGTTTTCACCTTGTTGAGAAGCGTCATTAGATTGTTCGGAGCCTTCTTGATTATTCATCGCCTGTTGAGAAGGTTCATCTGATTGAGATTCTTGTTCTTGTGGATTATTCGACTGTTGATCTTGATCTGGCTGCGAAGAGTCGCTGGCTTGCTGCTGATCCTGCGCTTGGTCCTGTGATTGATTTTGCTGTTCGTTACCTTGTTGTGACTGCTTTTGTTGTTCTTGTTGCTTTTGCAGTTGCTCCACTAACGCAAGATTACGTTTAGCATCTTCATTGTTTGGGTTCTTCTCAATTAACTTCTGGTATATTTCGCTGGCTTGATCAAACTGCTGATTTTGCGCATAGGCATTAGCAAGATTATAGCGAGAGCGCTCGTCGTTTAATGGGCTTAATGTTTCAATGCTTGACTCAAAATCCCCAGCGTTATATTCAGCCGCACCTTTCCAAGCTGGCGCATTAAAGTGTTTCGCCGCCTCGGCAAACTTGCCTTGTTCAAATAATTCAAAACCAACGACATCATCATTTTTAAAGGGCTCCTTCCATGATGCGGCGTACGCTGAGTCAATAGGCATCACAGTGATAAGCAGTGCTAACACTACACCTCGGCGAAAGCCAAATAATGACAGAACAATAAGTGGTAACAGTAGCCAGAAACCATTATTTAGCCGTTCTTCTAATTCTTTATGCTTACTTTCATCTGGTGCTTCTTGGGGTTTTGCCGTTGCGGCTATTAGGCGTTCGACATCATCATTCGTTGGCTTGGAAAGTAGTAATAGCCCCCCAGTTTGCTGGGTAAGTGGAAGCAAGGTGTCGATATCTACTTTTGCAATGACAGTTTCGCCTGCATTATTACTCAATAATCGGCCATCGGGTAACTTTACTGGGGCTCCCTGTGTGGTTCCCATCGCTAAAATAGAGAGTCGGTATTTATTCCCAGAAAGCAGTGTTAAGGCCTCAGAGGATTCGTTCTCGCTCAACCCGTCGGTCACTAAGATAATATCACCTTGCTGATGGCCAGCTTGCTTTAATAAGCTAATGGCTTCAAGAATGCCAGCAGCAGCGTTACTGCCTTGAATGGGCAATATTTCAGGTGACAGATGTGGGATCAAATTCGCCAGAGTATGGCTATCTTGGGTCAGCGGGCTAACGGTATAACCGTCAGCAGCATAAGTGACCAAGCCAGTACTACCTTCCTTCCAGCCCGGTAGCATATCAAGCGCTTTAAAGCGCGCTTGAGTGAGTCGGTTCGGCGATATGTCTGTTGCATACATCGACCGAGACATATCCATAACAAGTACCCTGGCTCCCGATAAGCTGTAGGCTGGTAACGTGTTTTTTTGCCAGCTTGGTCCTGACATCGCAACAACAGCAATTATCCAGAAAGCCGCAAGCCAAGGTGTTTTATTGGCCTGTTTATTTTCAGTGATACCCAGTTGTTTTGCTAGATGAGGAGCAATTAAGCCTTGTTTCGATTTCGAATGCGCTAGCCACGGTAGCAAAATCACTAATGGTAATAGTCCCCAAAGCCAAGCAGGGTATAAAAGCGTAAAATCAGCCATGTCGTTTCCTTAACACCATAATGATCACAGACAGTAGGATGGTGAAGGCGAGCGGGAAGCGAAATAGCTCTTGTTGTGGCCGCCAAGTTTGTTGCGCTGTATTTATGGGTTCCATTTGGTCTATTAGCTGGTAAATATTGTTAAGTTCTTGAGGGTTACGTGCACGAAAATATTGCCCACCTGTCATTTCTGCAATACGAGTAAGCATATTCTCATCAAGATCATGAGATGGATTAACGGTTCTGGTTGAGAAAAAAGTACGTTGCTCCATCTCTTCAGCACCAACACCGACGGTATAAATGGTTACGTCGCTGCGTGCAGCGAGTTCTGCGGCTTCAATGGGGTCGATAACACCTGCAGTATTTGCACCGTCACTGAGTAAAATAATAACCCGTTGGGGGGCTTCACTATTGATAAAGGTTTTCGTTGCAATCCCTAGCCCTTCACCAATCGCCGTACTTTGTCCAATGAGCCCTAAAACTGTCCGGTCAAGTTGTTGCTGAACCGTATTACGGTCGAAGGTTAGTGGTGTTTGTAAATAGGCATGATTAGCAAATAGGACTAAACCAAGGCGGTCGCCTTTGCGGCTGCCAATGAAGTCGTTCAAAACTTGTTTTACGGCACTTAGCCTATCAATGCTATCACCGTTATTCATGACCATGTCTTCAATGGACATCGAGCCTGATAAATCAACCGCGAGTAGCATGTCACGGTGATCAGGCATTATCTCGATAGGATCGCCATACCAAACAGGGCGGGTAAGGGCAACAATAAGGCTTATCCATACCGTGATTAACAATCCCATTAACCAGCGGCTTTTCTGTTGCTTTTGGCCTAAGCCGTCAGGTAATTGGGGTAATCGAATGGCTGAGGGTTGGATCGCTGGCTGACTGAAACGATAAATAAACCAAGGTAGTGGTAGCAAGCATATTGACCAAAGCCAAAGAAACTCAAACATTATTGGCTCCTTGACTGAAGTTGGCTTTTTTTACCCACAAAACGGCTTGCTTATAACAAGCATCAAAATCGTTCTTAGCCAACGCATGGCTTGAGAATAAGCCTTGCTGCCATTGTTGAGATAACGCCACAAAGCCACGTTTAGATTCGGGGAGGAGACTGTCAAGAAACCCTAACCATTGAGTGCCTGTTAAGCCCGCGACATCATGCCTTGGATAATAAGAAATCGCGACTTGGCGAAGTAATAAATTAATATCGTTGAACCTGTCGATTGAGCGTAATGATTTAAGTAAGGTCAACGCTTCTCTTCGGGCTTGATTTTGTTTTTTTACGATCATCATCTTATATATCGTATAAGCCATGACCACGAAGCCAATTAATATGATAACCCACCAGCCCCACGCGAGTGGCCACTGGTTTGGCATTTCAGGTAAATGCAGTTCGGCCAGGGGTAGAGTTGCAGCTGATTTTTCGTTAACCATGAAGCCCCCCTTGCGTCGATTTTCTTGTCTGCCCGAGTTGAGTCATGAGTGGTATTGCTGCTGAAAGTTGATGTAATGGAATCGCAAGACTTTTACAGATATTTTGGATAAATTGCTGATGCGCTTGATAGTGCTCGCTCAAGCCTTGACGTGTTTTCTTTGCAGAAAAGTCTAACCAAGCAGATTGAGAACTATCTGACACAAACTCCGTGCCTTTGAACAGGGTTTGTCCTTGTTCAAGAGGATCTGAAACTTGGACAAACTGGATCCTATTATGCTGGCGTAACTGATTTAAGCGCCTTTTATCCGTTTCTTGGAGCTGATAAAAATCACTGATAATGACGATTTCACTGCCTTTAGGGCAAAGGTGGTGCAGGTGTTTTAATGCTGTAGAAAAAGGCAATGTTTGTTCATTATTGGTTGGGTGGTGTGCTTCTATAAGGGCGTTAATGACGGTTAATGGACCTTGCTGGCGCGCGGTAGGTTTACACTCGACGAGTTTACGGCCGTTATAAACGATTGCACCCACTCGGTCTTTTTCGCTAACCGCTAGCCAGCTGAGTAGGCTGGTGAAGTGAGCAGTTTGAACTGATTTGAGTAAAAGCTGAGAGCCAAAGTTCATGCTGGCACTGATATCGGCGAGTAACATCACAGGCTGTTCACGTTCTTCGTCGAACAGTTTTGTGTGGGTTTTGCCAGTACGAGCGGTAACTCGCCAATCAATTGAACGTACGTCATCACCTGCTTGATAAGGCCGTACCTCTGAGAAATTCATCCCCCGGCCTTTTCGGCGGCTTTGGTGCTGACCGTTAAGTTGCGACCAAACACTTTGCGCAGGTGAAAGCCAACGCACGGATTGGTTTTTATATTGTAATAGTTCAGCCAGACAAACATTAACGCCATTACTGTGTACGGGTAAGGCTGGCGTTATCGTTGTTTCAGTCATGCGCAGGCCACTTGAGCGATCAACGTTTCTATAATGGCGTCAGCTGAAATACCTTCAGCTTGCGCTTCGTAGCTCAAGAACAGGCGGTGACGAAGTACAGGGTAAGCCATTTGCTGAATATCTTCAGGAATCACATAGTCTCGGCCATCAAGCCATGCATGTGCACGAGCACAGCGATCAAGTGCCAAGGTTGCGCGAGGACTTACGCCCATTTGTAGCCAACTGGCTAATTCGTCGCTGTAACGGGTAGGCTCTCTGGTCGCCATCGTGAGACGAATGATGTACTGCTCAACATCTTCTGCCATGTGAATATTCAGGGTTTCATGTCGGGCTGTAAAGATTTCTTGCTGTGATATTTGAACGGCTTGTGGTTTTTCAATACCGAGGGCTTCACCGCGGTTTAAGCGTAAAATCTCAAGTTCACTTTCGGCATTTGGATACTCGACATTCAGCTGTAATAAAAAACGGTCAAGTTGTGCTTCTGGTAGTGGGTAAGTGCCTTCTTGTTCTATCGGGTTCTGGGTTGCCATCACTAAAAACAAATCCGGAAGGGGGTAGGTCTTACGCCCTGCTGTAACCTGTTTCTCAGCCATTGCTTCTAGCATGGCTGCCTGCACTTTTGCCGGCGCGCGGTTGATCTCATCGGCTAAAATGAGCGCATTAAAGATAGGACCTGGCTGGAATGTGAATTCGGCCGTTTCTGGTCGGAAAATATCAGTACCTGTTAGGTCGGCTGGCAAAAGGTCGGGTGTAAACTGAATGCGGTGAAAGCTACCTTCAATGCAGTCTGAAAGCACTTTGACGGCGCGTGTTTTCGCTAACCCTGGTGGCCCTTCAACGAGAATATGCCCATCAGCAAGTAAGGCTATCATTAACTGTTTTACAAGCGCAGGCTGACCAATAACCTGACTATTCAGGTAAGTTTGAAGTTGCTGGAAAGTCGACGTTAACATGGTTTTTCCTTTAAATACAAAACAGTCAAAAAGAGAGTATGGACATTCTGACTAAAAAAAAGCGGTTTAGTTCATCACTAAGCACTGGTTGCTTGTTTGTTGTTCAAGGTGCGTTCAACTTAAGCATCTAAGCCATTGTAAATATAGCCGATGCTTATTAATTTGAAATGCATTTATAACGATGAAACGGGAGGAATGAGAAATTGTAGTGCAATAAAAAATAGGCCCGTATTAAAACAGTGCACTCGCGTTTGGATTTGGTGCACCATTGAAGATGTATGCACGATAATACAGCATACATTTTGGGTTTCTGACATTCACACGGACTTGTGCTTTGTTTAACGTACTGAAATATAATGGTTTAAATGAGTTTTTCATCAATTTTGTGAAACTGGCCTGATGTTTGCTCTATCAAGAATAATTATTCTAAAGGAGTATGTTGGTATGTCTAACAAGGCGTTACAAAGTGCAGTCGTTGGTGCAGCGGCATCATTAATTTTATCCTTTCAGGCTATAGCTGCTGAGGAAACCATCAAGGTAGGGGTTCTTCATTCATTGTCTGGCACGATGGCCATCAGTGAAACGACATTGAAAGACACTATATTGATGTTAGTTGAAGACCAAAATGCTAAAGGCGGCCTGCTAGGGAAGAAGCTTGAAGCTGTTGTTGTCGACCCTGCCTCAAATTGGCCTTTATTTGCTGAAAAAGCGCGTGAGTTGATCGAAAAAGAGAAGGTCGATGTGGTCTTTGGTGGTTGGACATCAGTATCGCGTAAATCGATGTTACCTGTATTTGAAGAACTGAATGGTTTGTTGTTCTATCCCGTTCAATATGAAGGTGAAGAGTCATCAAAAAATGTGTTCTACACAGGTGCAGCACCAAACCAACAGGCTATTCCTGCGGTTGATTACTTGATGGATGAGTTAGAGGTTGAACGTTGGGTACTGGCGGGTACAGACTATGTTTACCCTCGCACCACGAACAAAATCCTTGAAGCCTACCTAGAGTCAAAAGGTGTAGCCAAAAGCGACATCATGATCAACTACACGCCATTTGGCCATTCCGATTGGCAGTCTATTGTTTCTGATATTAAAAAGTTTGGTGCTGAGGGTAAGAAAACAGCCGTTGTCTCGACCATTAATGGTGATGCAAACGTACCGTTCTATAAAGAATTAGCTTCCCAAGGCGTATCGGCAGAAGACATTCCCGTTGTCGCTTTTTCTGTCGGTGAAGAAGAACTCTCAGGGATGGATACGTCGTCATTGGTTGGACATCTGGCTGCGTGGAACTACTTCATGAGCGTTGATACCGATGAAAATCTCGATTTTGTCGAAAAATGGCAAGCATTTATCAAGGATGACAGCCGTGTAACCAATGACCCAATGGAAGCAAGCTACATTGGCTTCAATATGTGGGCACAGGCTGTTGAAAAAGCGGGAACCGCCGATTCCGATGCAGTGCAACAGGCGATTATTGGCATCACCGTTCCTAACTTGACTGGTGGTTACGCCACTATGATGCCAAACCACCATATCACTAAACCAGTATTACTGGGTGAGATTCAAGACGACGGCCAGTTTGATGTGGTGTGGGAAACAACGGGCGTTGTCGCGGGTGATGCATGGTCGAGCTACCTTCCTGGCTCAAAAGATCTCTATGCTAGCTGGCTGAAGCCATTAGAGTGCGGCAGCTTTAATGTTGTTACCGGTAAATGCACTGGCTCTAAATAAAAACAATTAAGTTAATTCTGATTAACGTCGGCACTTATCAAAGATAAGTGCCGAGTATTTGTGTTTTTCATGGAAGACAAATGATGATAATTAAAAATTGGTGCTGCCTTATTGGGGAGATATCAACGTTTCGTAGAGCGTTAAGTCGACTATTTATTGTCGTGCTCTGTTTAGTTGGGCTTTTCCCCTTCGTTACAAACGCTACGGTTAATGATTTTCAGGGAGTAGAAAAACAGTTATCACAAAGAAACTTTGTGAAGAAACAACAAGCTATTGAGTGGGTAATTAAAACTCAGCCTGCTCAGAGTGAGCAATTATTCACAGGCTTATTAGCTGGCGAAGTTTATTACCATCGAAAGAATAGTCAAATCTATTTCATTGATAGCTTAGAGCAAGGCCAGCTTGCGATTCGGTTATTTGATACGACTCAAGTCGAGGTGGAGAATAAGCGAGACTTCAGAAAAGTAGGGTTGAATAATCGCCTTCGCTCAGTTATTCGATTAGGGATTGCCAAAATTCATCTAGGCTCTGAATCAGAAGCACAGCGGTTAGCTGCGGCAAAGAGTTTACTTGGTAATAGTAGTTCGACTGTAATTAGTCTTGTTAAAGCGGCGTACTCCGTTGAAGTATCGTCGCGAGTAAAAGAATATCTTGCGCTTATTTTAGCGATGGATCAGCTGAAGTCTGATAATGGTGAATTGCGCTATCAAGCCATAGAAACCTTGTCTGACTCTTTAGAGCCGGCGGTATTTAGAGCTATTAACTCGGCACTTGATGTCGAACAGGCGAAAGCCGCGCCCGATCCCGTCTTTGTCAAACAGTTGGAACAAGCGATTACCAGTTATCAGCAGAGCCAACGGGTTTATGATGTTGCTGAAACGCTGTTTTTTGGTTTGAGCTTAGGTTCTGTGTTGGTGCTGGCTGGTATTGGCCTTGCCATTACATTTGGGGTAATGGGGGTGATCAATATGGCGCACGGCGAGCTAATTATGCTTGGCGCTTATACAACCTACGTAATACAGCAGTTAATGCCCAATCACATCGGTTTATCGCTAGCGGTGTCCATTCCTGCAGCCTTTATTGTTTCAGGTTTAGTCGGTATTGCTATTGAGCGGGGAGTGATCCGCTTTCTATATGGGCGCCCACTAGAAACGTTATTAGCTACGTTTGGTATTAGCTTGATTTTGCAGCAAGCTGTACGCAGTATTTTTTCTCCTCTAAACCGCTCAGTAATTACGCCGGATTGGATGACAGGGATGCTTGAAATCAATCCAATGTTATCACTGACATATAACCGCCTCTATATCGTTATTTTCTGTCTAATGGTCTTCACTGCTTTGGTATTGGTATTGAAGAAAACCCCGTTAGGCTTGCAAGTCCGTGCCGTGTCGCAAAATCGCTCGATGGCTAAGGCGATGGGTGTACGCTCCGAATGGGTTGACGCTATGACGTTTGGTTTAGGTTCAGGTGTTGCCGGTGTGGCAGGCGTGGCGTTATCCCAGCTAACGAATGTGGGCCCGAATATGGGGCAGAGCTATATTATCGATTCATTTATGGTCGTGGTATTTGGTGGTGTAGGTAATTTATGGGGCACGCTCGTTGCGGGGCTTACTCTCGGTATGTTTAATAAAATATTAGAACCTTGGGCTGGAGCGGTATTAGCTAAAATACTTGTTCTTGTTTTCATTATTCTGTTTATTCAAAAGCGCCCTCGTGGATTATTTCCACAGCGCGGTCGTGCAGTGGAGGGCTAATTAATGTTTCGCTCAATTTTAAAAGATGATCGTGGTGGTCAACTGCTATTGATATTACTACTGGTGGCAGGGTTAGTTATTCCTGCGCTAAACCTACTTGTGCCGCAAGGTCATTTCTTGCATGTTGAAACTTACACTATCTCGTTGCTTGGCAAATACCTGACATACGCTTTATTAGCGATGGCTGTGGATCTCGTTTGGGGATACCTCGGCATATTAAGTCTTGGCCATGGCGCATTTTTTGCTCTCGGTGGCTACGCGATGGGGATGTACCTAATGCGTCAAGTGGGGGACCGTGGTGTATATGGCGATCCCATTTTGCCTGATTTTATGGTGTTCCTGAATTGGACTGAGCTCCCTTGGTTTTGGCAAGGCTTTGATATGTTCTGGTTTGCTTGTTTGATGGTGGTATTAGTGCCGGGTATTTTGGCGTGGGGGTTTGGCTACTTAGCATTTCGCTCCCGAGTATCAGGTGTGTATTTATCAATTATGACCCAAGCACTGACCTTTGCTTTGATGCTGGCTTTTTTCCGCAATGAAATGGGCTTTGGTGGTAATAACGGATTAACCGATTTCAAAGAAATTCTCGGTTTTAGCCTTCAAGCACAATCAACCCGAATTGGGTTATTTGTCGCAACCGTATTGGCATTGAGTCTCTGCTATCTGACTTGTCGCGCAGTGATTGCCAGTCGATTGGGGAAGGTCGCCATTGCCACGCGCGATGCAGAATCTCGAGTGAGGTTTATCGGTTACAACGTCGATAAATTCAAGCTTTGGATTTTTGTTCTTTCTGCTGTGATTGCCGGTATCGCGGGAGCACTCTACGTACCGCAGGTTGGCATCATCAATCCGGGAGAGTTCGCGCCTCTAAACTCAATTGAAATTGTTGTGTGGGTCGCACTTGGTGGCAGGGCAACACTCTTTGGTGCCGTGGTTGGGGCATTGCTCATCAACTACGCAAAGAGTTGGTTCACCATTGAGTTCCCAGAAGTGTGGTTGTTCGTGCTGGGTAGCCTGTTTGTTCTCGCAACGATTTTCTTACCCAAAGGTGTCATTGGCTTAGTTGAAAAATTGACGGCTAAGAAAGCGAAACCCCAAACACAGAAGGAGGTGACAGCATGAATTCGTTAAACACGACGTTGTCACCCGCAAAGAATGCGGATAAGCCTCAAGCAGCAACTACAAGTTCATTGTTTCCAAATTCACTGCGCCATTCAGTGTCTCAATTTGTTAAACGCGATGAGGTGTTTGAATTTTTAAAGCCACAAGCAAACCCATTAATAGATACCCGACACAACGTGTTGTTGTATTTAGAAGGGGTTAATAAGTCATTTGATGGTTTTAAGGCAATTAATGACCTGAACTTGTATATCAAAGAAGGCGAGCTGCGGTGCATTATCGGCCCTAACGGTGCTGGTAAAACGACCATGATGGATATTATTACGGGAAAAACGCGACCTGATTCAGGCCAAGTGTGGTTAGGCTCGAAAATCAATCTGTTAAAAATGGATGAGGCTGAAATTGCCAATACAGGTATTGGCCGTAAATTCCAGAAACCGACGGTTTTTGAATGTCTATCTGTTTGGCACAACTTAGAACTTTCAATGGTGGGGGTACGTAGCGTCTGGGGAGTATTTAGAGCGCAATTAAATGGTGAACAACGCGATGAAATTAACCGCGTGATGTCACTCATTGGCTTACAAGATCATGCTCAGTTACTCGCCGGAAGTTTATCTCATGGTCAGAAGCAATGGCTAGAAATTGGAATGCTACTGATGCAAAAGCCAAAGCTACTGTTGGTTGATGAGCCTGTTGCTGGAATGACGCATCAAGAAATGGATCGCACCGCAGAACTGTTGAATTCATTGACTGGTGAGCATTCGGTGGTGGTCGTTGAGCATGATATGGATTTTGTCCGCTCTATTGCTTCTACGGTGACGGTACTCCACCAAGGGCATGTTCTTGCCGAAGGTAACATGGCTAATATCCAATCCAACCCAAAAGTTAAAGAAGTTTACCTCGGAGAGTAATCATGCTGGCAATCAAAGGACTTAATCAATTTTATGGACAAAGCCATACTCTGTGGGATCTCGATTTAATGATACCGAAAGGAAAGTGCACAGTATTAATGGGGCGAAATGGGGTCGGTAAAACAACATTGCTTCAGTGCATTATGGGGCTTCAAGCGATAAAGGAAGGCGAAATACTCGTTCGTGGCGAAAACATCGCAACGCGTTCAGCAGAGAGCCGGCCAAGGCACGGTATTGGTTATGTACCTCAGGGGCGTCAAATATTCCCTTTGCTCACCGTAGAAGAAAACCTGCAGATTGGTTTACCCATTCGCCCGAGAGGCGACCGAAAAATCCCTGAACATATTTACGATCTTTTCCCAGTACTAAAAGAGATGCGGCACCGCCGTGGTGGGGACTTGTCGGGTGGTCAGCAGCAGCAGTTGGCAATCGGACGGGCACTAGTAATTGACCCCAGTTTATTGATCCTCGATGAGCCGACAGAGGGGATTCAGCCGAATATTGTGCAAGAAATTGGAGACATTATCTGTAAGCTCAATCAAGAGCTTGGTCTAACTGTGCTACTTGTGGAACAGAAATTGCCTTTTGCTAGAAAGGTTGGTGATAACTTCTGCCTGATGGATAGAGGCAGAGTCGTCGCCAACGGTGAAATGGATAATCTTTCAGACCAGTTAGTAAAGGAGTACCTCACGGTATGAGTCATGATGTTGCCCCTGTCGCCGAACGCCCATGTTCTTCTCTTTCAGAGTTTGATATTGCATCGGTGAGACCTAAGCCAACCGCTGCTGTATTAAATGAGCAAGCAGGGTGGCGCGCGAAGCTTGAGTTAGGCTTCGCTGCATCCACTAATAGCCTTAATAACAAGACAATTTTAAAGCATCGAAAACAGCATGGGCCCTTAGCGGTACAGCGGCCGTTGTATCCAGAAGCTGGAATTTGTCATGTATACCTACTTCATCCACCAGGTGGTGTTGTTGGAGGCGACAAGCTGTTAATCAGCACCGAAGTACAGGCTCAGGCTCATGCCTTGGTGACCACACCAGGGGCAACAAAATTTTACCGTTCCGATGCGATTTATGCACACCAAAAGCAGCTGTTGACGGTAAAAGAAAATGGACTTTTAGAGTGGCTACCGCAAGAAAATATATATTTCCCAAACGCCAATGTACGTATGGATACAGAAATAAACGTCGAGGAAGGGGGGCGATTTATAGGTTGGGAGTTGCACTGTTTTGGGCGGCCTGCACTAAAAGAGGGCTTCACTATGGGGAGTGTTGTCGGTTGTACTCGCTTGAAAGTGGGTAATGAGCTGATTTTAGCGGAACAATTGAATGTTCAAGGTGGGGATTTGCACCAAAAAAGCGCCGGATTACGAGACTACCCAATGACAGGGACCATGTTTGTAACGGGTTCAACCGATGATTTATGCAACTTGGTACAAGAGTTGCTAAATAAGAATAATACATACCTAAAAGGGAGTGATGGAGTGGTTGGTGTCACCGAAATCACTTCATTAAGTGAGAAACACCGAGTCTTGGTTATTCGGGCTTTAGGTCATCACAGTGAACCAATGATGACGCTTTTCTCGCAAGTATGGCAAGAAGTAAGAGTGCATTGGTTTGGTCACTCTCCAAATGCGCCAAGAATTTGGGCGACATAGTGCATATATGCACAGACACAGAGCCACACAGGTATAGATAAATAGCCACACAGGCATATAGGAATAAAGCGGTTAGGAGCGTTAAATAAATGGAATTAACACCAAGAGAAAAGGACAAATTACTGTTATTTACCGCAGCGTTATTGGCTGAAAGACGAAAAGAAAAGGGATTAAAACTTAATTATCCAGAGTCTGTCGCTTTAATTAGTGCTGCCATTTTAGAAGGGGCACGAGAAGGTAAGACTGTCGCTGAGTTAATGGATTTTGGCCGTACAATTCTTGGCGTTGAGGATGTTATGGAGGGGATACCCTCGATGATCCATGATGTACAAGTTGAAGCGACGTTTCCAGACGGTACCAAGCTAGTCACTGTTCATGATCCCATTGTTTAAGTCATTTTAAGGATAGGGTTATGACACAGGAAAAAAACCAAACAACGCCAATAATACCTGGTGAATTACAATCTGCTAAAGGCGACATTGAACTCAATGTCGGTCTGCCAATAGTTACAATCAAAGTCGCTAATCTCGGAGATAGGCCGATTCAGGTTGGCTCTCATTATCACTTCTTCGAAGCAAATGATGCCCTGAATTTTGATAGAGAAAGTACGTTGGGATTCAGACTCAATATTGCAGCAGGTACAGCTACACGTTTTGAGCCTGGTCAAAGTCGAACAGTGGAGCTCGTTAGCTTTGGCGGTACGCAAACTATTTATGGCTTTCAAGGCAAAGTAATGGATACCGTCTCATCGTATAAAGATAAGAACGGATTAAACAAGGATGTGGAGTGCTAAATGGCAACAATATCGCGTCAGGCCTATGGTGAAATGTTTGGCCCAACAACCGGAGACCGACTTAGGTTAGCAGACACCGAGCTTTGGCTTGAAGTTGAAAAAGATTTCACTCGTTATGGCGATGAAGTGAAATTCGGTGGTGGTAAGGTTATTCGTGATGGAATGGGACAAAGTCAGCTTCCGTCATCCCACACGCCAGACTTAGTGATTACTAATGCGGTAATCCTTGATTATTGGGGGATTGTTAAAGCTGATATTGGCATCAAAAATGGCCGTATTAGTGCAATCGGTAAAGCTGGTAACCCAGATGTACAGTCTGGTGTTGATATTGTGATTGGCCCCGGCACTGAGATTATGGCGGGTGAAGGATCCATTATCACAGCTGGTGGTATTGATTCCCATATCCATTACATATGCCCACAGCAAATTGAAGAAGCGCTTTGTTCTGGTGTGACAACAATGATTGGTGGGGGAACAGGGCCTGCGACTGGTACAAATGCCACAACCTGTACCCCAGGGCCTTGGAATATACACCGTATGCTTGAATCTCTGGATTCATTTCCAATGAACTTTGGTTTATTAGGGAAAGGTAATGCGAGCTTACCTGAAGCATTGCACGAACAAGTTGCAGCCGGTGCTATTGGTTTGAAGCTACATGAAGACTGGGGTACATCTCCTGCCTCAATTGATAACTGTATGACGGTTGCAGATGAGACCGATGTGCAAGTTGCGATTCATACTGACACGCTAAATGAATCGGGTTTTGTTGAATCAACCTTAGCTGCTATCGGTGATCGGGTTATTCATACCTATCATACCGAGGGGGCTGGTGGTGGACATGCTCCTGATATTATCCGCGCCTGTGGTGAATCAAATGTGTTGCCCTCATCAACCAATCCGACCCGGCCGTATACCATTAATACGGTAGACGAACATTTAGATATGTTGATGGTATGTCATCACTTGTCGCCTTCAATTGCTGAAGATGTTGCTTTCGCCGAATCTCGAATTCGTCGAGAAACCATTGCTGCAGAAGATATTCTTCATGACTTGGGTGCATTTTCAATGATTGCATCTGATTCACAAGCCATGGGCCGGGTGGGTGAGGTGATCACTCGGACTTGGCAAACAGCCCACAAAATGAAAGTACAGCGAGGCAGTTTGCCGCAAGACACAAGCTATAGTGATAACTTCCGCCTGAAGCGATATGTTGCCAAATACACCATAAATCCCGCAATAACGCATGGAATTAGTCACGAAGTGGGCTCGGTCGAAATTGGGAAGTTAGCAGATCTTGTATTGTGGAAGCCTGCTTTTTTTGGCGTTAAACCCAGTGCAATAGTCAAGGGTGGCATGATTGCTGCAGCACCAATGGGTGATCCTAATGCATCGATTCCAACGCCACAGCCGGTACATTACCGACCGATGTTTGGCAGTTATGGAAAAGCAGTGCAAAGCACTTCGATGTTATTTCTGTCTGGAGAGGCCAAATCACGCGGTGTGAATGAAGAACTTGGGTTAAAGAGCTTGATTGGTGTTGCTAAAGATTGCCGCACAATTCGTAAAGCCGATATGTTGCTGAATGACTGGCAGCCAAAGATTGAAGTTGACTCCCAAACTTATCAAGTAAGAGCCGACGGAGAGTTGTTGGTGTGTGAGCCTGCAGAAGTATTGCCGATGGCACAACGATATTTTCTATTTTAGGGGAAGACATGATTGTACTAACAAAAATTATATTGGCTGAAGACGCCAAAAATACGGAATTATCACTAACGTTAAGCTTACCAATTAATGCCAGAATAAAAAGTCGGTTAAAAGTTACCCTAGATGATGGCTCTGATGGTGGGTTATTTCTTCCGAGGGGGAAAACACTTCGCCACGGTGATGTATTAGTCAGTGAGCAGGGGGTGAAGGTTCAAGTCCGTGCTGCCGATGAGCAAGTCTCGACTATTTATTGTCATGACTCTCATCTAATGGCAAGGGTTTGCTATCACTTAGGTAATCGTCATGTACCGTTGCAAATTACCCCTGAATGGGTGCGCTATCAGCATGATCATGTTTTAGATGCGATGGTTGAAGGCTTGGGTGCTTCGGTAACATCAGAACTTGCGCCGTTTGAACCAGAAGATGGGGCTTATGGCGGCACACAAGGTGGCGGCCATAGTCATTCGCATCATGAAAGTGACGATTACAGCCACACGCATTAATGCACTTATTTATTAGTACACCTATTTATTAAGAATATTTTAATTATTTTTTGGCATGACGCCGCTATATAAAAGGACTTTCTATGATCCATTTTCTATTTCGCCAAGGCACAGTATTCAAGAAGACATTATTCGCATTTTTAGGCTTAATAGCTTCTAGTTCTGTTTATGCTCACCCTGGCCATGGTCACCATAATACGGGAATGTTTGATTCATTTTGGGCTGGCTTAGTTCATCCAATAACAGGTTTTGATCATTTGATCATGCTATTAGCTGTTGGTTTTATTGCTATGCAATATAAACCGCAAGGCCATCAAAAACGTTTTATGTCAATGGCTGTTATCTGCATGGTGGCAGGTATGGGGCTGGGTGCGGTAACAGGGTTTGTTACTGGCATTGAACTGCTTATTATTGCTTCAATATTTATAGCCGCTTTGGCTGTATATCAAAAACAAGTTAAGACAGCGAAAGTATCAACGTTGATATCTTCTGCAGCCGTTCTTTTGGTGCTATTTCATGGTTGGGCACATGGGGCGGAAGCCAGTGGTGTAAGCCTTGTCGCCTTTGCTTCAGGTATGGCTTTGGCGGCTACTGCGATTATTTTGTGCGGTTACCGATTAGCACTATACATTAGCCCTAAATGGCAAAGTGCTTTATTGGCAGCAAGTGGAACTGTGCTGTTACTACTTGCGAGCTAAGCGAGGAAAATAATATGCAGGCAGGAAAATCAACACTGCCTGACTTTCGCCTCTATCAACTCATTAGTCCTTCTTTGCCAATAGGCGCATTTACGTATTCGCAAGGTTTAGAGTGGGCGATTGAAAATGGTTGGGTAAAAGACAGGGCAAGTTTAGAGCAGTGGCTGGTGGATATACTTCACCACAGCTTAGTGACATTAGAGTTGCCGATATTACAGCGAGCTTTCCATGCTATAGCATCTGAAAATAAACCGTCATTAGAAATGTGGAACCAATGGCTATATGCAAGTCGAGAAACGAAAGAGTTAAGGCTCGAAGAGATCCAAAGAGGTAAAGCGACGGCTAGGTTACTTAAGCAGTTAGATAACCATTTTGCACCGGATGCCATTGAGCACGTTGAAGCCAACCAGCTTGCCTGCTTTGCGTTAGCAGCTCACTCATGGCACATCGATCTTAAAAGCTTATGTGCGGGCTACCTTTGGAGTTGGTTGGAAAACGCAACAACTGCAGGGATTAAATTAATACCGCTCGGACAAACCGACGGGCAAAAGCTCATGCTGTCGGTCTCGGAATTATTACCGAATGCAATAGAGGCCTCCTATTTGGTCGAGGATCATGAAGTGGGTAGTTTTACGCCTGCACAAGCTATCGCGAGTAGCCGTCATGAAACTCAATATACAAGACTATATCGATCTTAAGGAATAGAGAATGACATATAAATCACCGTTACGAATTGGCGTTGGTGGCCCGGTTGGATCTGGTAAAACGGCACTGCTTGAAGTGTTATGTAAAGCGATACGTGATCAATACAATATTGCGGTTGTGACGAATGATATTTATACCCAAGAAGATGCGAAAATTTTAACGAAAGCAAAAGCCTTAGATGCCGATCGGATCATTGGCGTCGAAACCGGAGGGTGCCCGCATACTGCAATAAGAGAAGATGCGTCGATGAACCTCGCTGCGGTAGAAGAGCTAGCAATTAGGCATAAGAATCTGGATGTTGTCTTTGTTGAAAGTGGTGGTGATAATCTTAGTGCGACGTTTAGCCCGGAATTAGCGGATTTAACCATTTATGTGATTGATGTTGCCGAGGGTGAAAAAATTCCGCGAAAAGGGGGGCCAGGAATCACGCGTTCTGACTTATTGATTATTAATAAAATAGATCTTGCACCTTATGTGGGAGCATCATTGGAAGTTATGGAGCAAGATACCGCTCGAATGAGACCAGACAAGCCTTATGTCTTTACCAACTTAAAAAAAGGTACAGGTTTAGATGTAATTATTGATTTTATCGTAACTCAAGGAATGTTGCGTACTAGTAGCGCTAATTTGTAGTTACAGTGTAAAAGGTCGCTTTTTAATTTGATGATTAATATTCAAGCGCGAACTTGTTGCTCAAATGTTAATAAATGTAATTTTAGCGTGTGCATTTATTAATATATATTGTTCAAGATTTTTAAAGCCAAGCATTAGCTTGGCTTTTTTTATTTAAGCAAATATCAATCAGATTGATGAATTAAGTTTCACTTTGCTTGATATGCACCAAAGCACTTAATGTATGTTGTTGTTTTGAGAGGGCTTTATTTTTTCTGCTATATCTTGGTGCGTTGTTTACAATATTGACACATTACTTTGTTAAATCTGTTGCATTGGTCGTTATGTGATTCTATGCAGGTATATTGGTACGACCATTGATTCCGTGTGTTGATATTAATATGTGCTTATGTTCTTATAATAAACGTGCAACGTAAGGGTAACCAAAATGTCTTTTTCTTTAGCTAGGATGCTTTAAAGAATAAAAAGACAAATCGGCAAACGAGTTATGTTGGTTGGCGTCTTAAGGTAAACAATATTAAGTTGTTGTAATTTAAGTTTAATTCATCATGGCGATGGAATGGAGTCTTCTGAAATGAGTAAAAAAGCATTAGTAACTGGTGCGAAAGGTGGTATTGGTTCATCGATCACTAAAGGATTAGTTGAAGCGGGATATCGTGTAATTGCGACATACTTCCCAAGCGGTGAAGCAACGGCAAAAGAATGGTTTAAAGAGAATAATTATTCAGAAGAACAGGTGCGTCTCTTCCCTCTAGATGTTACGGATGCAGAGTTTTGTGAAGAGGCTCTTGCAACATTGTTGAAAGAAGAAGGTAACATTGATGTTTTGGTCAACAATGCAGGTATCACACGTGATACTACCTTCAAGCGAATGAAAAAAGAGCAATGGAATGATGTTATTTCAACAAACCTAAATAGTTTGTTTAATGTTACTCAGCCGTTGTTTGCATCTATGTGTGAGCATGGAAACGCACGTATTATCAACATTTCATCAGTAAACGGTCTTAAAGGTCAGTTTGGCCAAGCGAATTATTCAGCAGCAAAAGCGGGCATGATTGGTTTTACTAAAGCACTTGCTGCTGAAGGTGCTCGTTCAGGTGTTACCGTGAATGCAATCGCCCCTGGTTATACTGGTACTCCAATGGTTGAAGCGATTAAGCCTGAAGTACTAGATAGCATTAAAGCTGAAATTCCAATGAAACGTCTTGCTGCTCCTGCTGAAGTTGCAGCGGCAGTTACTTTCCTTGCAAGCGATGGCGCGGCTTACATCACAGGCGAAACATTGTCTGTGAATGGCGGCTTGTACATGCACTAATCTTCTTCTTCGTAGTTTGAAAGGACGCTAGAAATTATGTCAAAAGTTTATATTGTTGCAGCAAAACGTACGCCTCTTGGTAGCTTTAATGGTGCACTTAAAACAGTTTCAGCTGCACACTTAGCGGCAGTTGCAATTAAAGCGGCGATTAAAGAAGCCAATGTTGACCCAGCTAACCTTGATGAAGTTATTTTAGGTAACGTCATTGGCGCTGGTCAGGGCATGGGCCCTGGTCGTCAAGCTGCACTTTATGCCGACATCCCTGTTGAAGTACCTGCTTATAGCCTGAACATGGTTTGTGGTTCAGGCATGAAAGCGGTAATGGATGCTGCTGCGCACATTAAGGCAGGGGACGCAGATCTTGTTGTTGCTGCTGGTGCTGAAAACATGTCACAGATTCCGTTCTGCCTGCCTTCATCACTACGTGATGGTCAGAAGATGGGCAACCTTGAAATGGCTGATCTGCTAATTTCTGATGGACTTACTGATGTGTTCAATAACTTCCATATGGGCGTAACAGCTGAAAATGTGGTTGAAAAAGTAGGTCTTAACCGCGAGCAGCAAGATAATTTCGCACTTGCTAGCCAACAAAAAGCGGTTGCTGCTATCGAGCAAGGCACGTTCGCTGAAGAAATTGCACCGGTTGAAGTGACAGTACGTCGTAAAACGAGTGTTGTCGATACAGATGAATATCCAAAATCAGATGCTTCGATTGAAGGCCTTGCTAAGCTGCGCCCTGCATTTAAACGTGAAGGTGGTTCAGTAACAGCAGGTAATGCTTCTGGTATTAACGATGGTGCTTCTGCGATTATTGTTGCTTCTGAAGCTGCCGTTGAAAAATATGGCTTAACTCCGTTAGCGGAGATCGAAAGCTATGCTCAGGCAGGCATCTCACCAGAGATTATGGGTTTAGGCCCAGTACCAGCGGTTGTTAAGGCGCTAGATAAAGCTCAGCTTTCTATTGATTCTGTTGGCTTATTTGAGTTTAACGAAGCGTTTGCTGGTCAAGCACTAGGTGTGCTTCACGAACTTGCTGGTGAACTAGATACACAAGTTGAAGACTTGGCTGAACGTTCAAACGTTAATGGTGGTGCTATTGCACTGGGTCACCCACTGGGTGCATCGGGTAACCGTATCATTGTCAGTCTTCTTCATGAAATGCGTCGCCGCGGTACAGAGCATGGTCTTGCCACGCTATGTGTTGGTGGTGGTATGGGTACGGCAATCGTACTGAAAAACGTTTAATTAACTGATATTAATTTGTGTCTGAAATCACCATGGCTCAGACACTTACACATTACTGAAATAAAGGAAATAGCTATGTATACGGAAATGTTTAAATCATTCTCAGAGCAGACTGAAAAATCACTAGCACCATACGTTAAGTTCAACAAAATGTTCACGAAGAACGTTGAAGAGCTAACTGAGCTTCAAATTGCTGCTGTTCGCGCATATAGCGACCTAGGCCTTACTCAGCTTAAAGCTGTTGGCGAAGTTAAAGATGCTCAATCTTTTGCTGAGTTTAATAGCCAGCAATTGGAAACACTAACTAAGCTTTCTCAGCAGCTTATTGACGATAGCAACAAATTCAACTCTGTTGCACAAAGCTTCAAAACTGAAGTTGAAGAGCTAGTAGCTGAAAACGTACAGCAAGCAACACCAGCTTAAGCAAAATGACCAACCTGTGCCGCCCCACTTGTGGGCGGCATTTTTAGTCCAGCTATAGAGGTCATTGCAATGAACCATAACTTCTTTACGGACTACTTTGCCAAGCTCCAAGAAATGAACCAAGTATGGTGGAAGGAGCTGGATTCTGGCAAGGCAGCCATGAATACTCCCTTAAATAAAGCGCTCAATGAAGTCAGCTTAGAAGATACGACGAAGTTGATAGAACAAGCATCAGCGCAGCCAGCCGTTATTGCAAAAGTGCAAATGGATTGGTGGGAAAATCAGATGAAGATTTGGCAAAATGTCACCATGAAAACGGGTGACGAAGCCGATCTTGTTAAGCCTGAAAAAGATGATAAACGCTTTACTGATCCTGCGTGGGAAAATGAAGCGTTTTATAATTATATAAAGCAATCGTATTTACTATTTAGTAATTCGATGAAAGAGACCATTGACTCAATAGATGGCTTAGACGATAAAGCGAAAGAGCGCTTAGGCTTTTTTTCTCGTCAAGCGATTAACGCAATGTCTCCAACGAATTTTGTAACAACCAACCCTGAACTGGCAAAACTAACCGTTGAAAGCAACGGTGAAAACCTCATTAAAGGGATGGAGTTACTACAGCAAGATCTTCAGTCAAGTGCTGATGTTTTGAAGATCAGAATGACAAATGATAGTGCATTCCAGCTTGGCGAAAATGTCGCGAATACAGCTGGGGATGTGGTATTTAAAAATGATTTGTTTGAGCTTATTCAATATAAGCCACTTACTGAAAATGTGAATGCAACACCGTTGCTGATCGTGCCACCATTCATCAATAAGTATTACATATTGGATCTTCGTGAGAAGAACTCAATGGTGCGCTGGTTGGTTGAACAAGGGCACACTGTATTCATGATGTCATGGCGTAACCCTGATGCCAGCATGTTTGATGTTGACTTCGATAACTATGTTATTGATGGGGTTGTAAAAGCTGTTGATGTCATTGAAGACGTAACGGGTGAGAAGCAAATCAATGCTGCTGGTTATTGCATCGGTGGTACTTTGCTGGCAACGACTTTGGCGTATTATGCTGCTAAACGAATGCGTAATCGCATTAAGTCAGCGACATTCTTTACGACATTGTTGGATTTCTCACAACCGGGTGAAATTGGTGCGTATGTAAATGATCCGATTATCTCGGCCATTGAAGCACAAAACGAAGCTAACGGTTATATGGATGGGCGCTCATTGAGTGTGACATTCAGTTTACTGCGTGAGAATAGCCTGTATTGGAACTATTACATCAATAATTACCTTAAAGGTAATAGCCCGATCGACTTTGATCTGCTGTATTGGAATGGTGATAGTACCAATGTCGCGGTTGCTTGTCATAGCACCTTGCTTCGTCAATTCTACCTTGAAAATAAGCTGGTTGACCCTAAAGGATTTAAAGTGGGTGGGGTATATATTGATCTTGCTAAGATCAAAATTCCAACATACTTTATTTCTACTCAGGAAGACCATATTGCCTTGTGGCAAGGTACATACCGCGGTGCACAAAACTTAGGTGGAAAATCGACGTTTGTTCTGGGTGAATCAGGCCATATTGCTGGCATTGTTAATCACCCTGCAAAGAACAAGTACGGTTACTGGGTTAATGGCAAAAAAGCAGCGGATGCTGATACTTGGCTAAGTGGTGCTAAACGTGAAGAAGGTTCATGGTGGGGTCACTGGAATGGTTGGCTAGCAGGCTTTGAGGAGGCTGAAGCAATTCAGGCTCGTCAGGCTGGCAATGATAACTTCCCAGTATTGGCACCTGCACCTGGTTCTTATGTCTTGCAGAAGCTACCTATTGAAGTTTCTAATGCATTAGATGCTCAGAAAGAGTCAGAACAAGAAGCATAATGGTTATATTCATAATGCTAAATAAAAAAACCAGCGATTAATCGCTGGTTTTTTATTACAATTTTATTGTCGTTGAACGCTTATAAATTGGTAGGGATTGGCATTTCAGTTAGATTGGATGAAATATGTAAGGTAGCCTCAGTTGCTGCTGCAACGTCTTCCACTGTCACACCCGGTGCAATCTCTAATAACATCATGCCTTGATCTGTAATTTCGATAACACCCAATTCCGTAATTATAAGATTTACTTGATTCGCTGCTGTTAATGGCAAAGAGCAGTGCTTAAGCAGTTTAGCCTTACCTTTAACAGTGTGCTCCATAGCAACAATCACTTTTTTTGCACCGACAACGAGATCCATTGCACCCCCCATCCCTGGTACCATTTTTCCCGGAATGATCCAATTTGCGAGGTTACCTTGCTCATCCACTTGGAGCGCGCCGAGTACTGTTGCGTCAACATGACCCCCGCGAATAATCGCGAAAGAGTCCGCACTATTAAAATAACAAGCGCCTGCTGTTGCGGTAATCGGCTGCCCGCCAGCATTGACTAGATCTGGGTCTACATTTTCTTCATCTGGCATTTCACCTATACCGATCAAACCATTTTCTGCTTGAAGTAAGATTTCGATATCGCTATTGGTTTCATTGGCAACTAGAGAAGGAAGACCAATGCCTAAATTAACCACATCACCATCATTGAGTTCTTGAGCAACTCGCCATGCAATCATTCTGCGAATTTGATGTCTTTCACGTTGAACAGTCATGCTGTTGCTCCTTGGTAGATATGATTAACAAATAGGCTAGGAGTGTGTACAGACTCAGGTTCAATTCCACCTGTTTCAACAAGCGTCACGGCTTCGACAATTACGGTTTTAGCCGCTGTTGCCATTAGGGGGTTGAAATTTTGAGTAGTGCGTTTGTAGAAAACATTTCCTTTTGTATCGACTACAGAGCCACGAATTAGAGCTAAATCTGCATGTAATGGTTTCTCTAGTAAAAAGTCGCTACCATCGATATTAATGACCTCTTTTCCCTCGGCAATAACGGTGCCTAGCCCTGTAGGTGTTAACACGCCACCAAGCCCTGCACCTGCGGCACGAATACGTTCAGCCAATGTCCCCTGTGGAACAAGCTCGACATCCAGCTCTCCGCTATTCATTTGTGCGCCAGTTTCTGGGTTGGTACCAATGTGTGAGGCAAAGAGTTTGCTAACACGCTTAGCACTAATTAAACGACCTGAACCCGTTGTTGGTGTGCCCGTGTCGGTTGTGATAAGGGTAATGTTTTTGATGTTACTTTTTAAAATGATATCAATTAAGCCTTCGGGGGCACCGTTCGCCATGAATCCGCCGATCATAATGGTCATATCATCATGCAGTAGTGCAGCAATGGCTGCTTCATTAATATGTTTTTTCATTATGTGTTCCTTTTAGGCTGTACAGCGACGAATAATGACCGCGGTACCCATGCCACCACCAATACATAAAGAGGCTAATCCGTAATTAAGTTGTTTACGTTCCAGCTCATAAATAAGTGTGGTTAGTATGCGATTGCCGGAGGCTCCAAGTGGGTGACCCAGTGCAATTGCTCCGCCATTGTGGTTGGTGCGAGATTGAATCCACGCTGATTCAACATTGTGCTGTTCTGCTAGATTATTAATTACGCCAAGTGCTTGAGCCGCAAATGCTTCATTAAGTTCAAAATAATCAATATCGGTGAGTGATAGTTGTGCCTTATCCAATGCATTCGCAATGGCGGGTACAGGGCCTAACCCCATTACTTGCGGTGACATACCTGCCTGACCACAGGCAATAATTTCGGCGAGAGGCTCAAGTTGATAACGTTCAACTGCTGATTTAGAGGCCAGAATAATTGCAGAGGCACCATCGTTAATGCCTGATGCATTGCCTGCTGTTACCGTACCGTCTTTCTTGAAAGCAGGGCGTAGCGCTTGTAGTTTTTCAAACGTCGCATCTGATTTTGGGTATTCATCAGTACTCACGTAGTACTCTTTGCGGCGATGGGTAACACGAACAGGCTCAATTTCTGTGCTGAAGCCATGTTCTTCAATTGCTGCGACAGCTTTTTGCTGGCTTGCAAGTGCGTAAGTGTCTTGCTCTTCTCGGCTAATATTTAATTGTTCAGCGATATTTTCTGCGGTTAGCCCCATATGGTATTGGTTGAAAACATCCGTTAAGCCGTCTTTGATAATGGTATCTTCAAGGCTTTGGTGACCCATTCTTACGCCATTTCGAAGCTGATATGAGCTAACAAAAGGTGCTTGTGACATACTTTCAATACCACAGGCTAATACAACTTCTGCATCACCTGAGCGAATATGACTTGTTGCATCCATGACTGTTTTCATACCGCTGCCACAGATCATATTAAGCGTATAGGCTGGAACCGTTTCAGGAATACCAGCAGCAATAGCGGCTTGACGTCCTGGCCCCATGCCCATTCCTGCGCTGAGTACGTTACCCACGATCACTTCATCAATAAAGCTGGGATCAAGGTGACATTGGTTCAATGCGCCTTTGATAGCCGTTGCGCCTAATTGAGGTGCTGAAACGGGGGCAAGAGCACCATTAAAACTACCAATGGGTGTACGTTTTGCCGCAACGATATAAATAGGTTCCATACAACTTAATTCCTATGACTACTTAACAACATGGTTCTAGTGTACGGGTAGGGTATGTGGAGGTGTTATAGCCAAAGATTCAAATCTGATTTGCGAAAATGCAAAGATAGGATGAGGGAGGTATCACGAAATTAACGAGTATCTATCTATAAGATCTATTTCCAGTAGCTTATTTTATTGATATTGAATGTATTTGTAGAGGGTTTAAAAATGGGTAACTTAATAGCATGTGCCCCATGTTGCTGGGGTGTGGAATCTAGTGATAATCCATATAATCCAAATTGGATGACAGTACTATGTGAATCCAAACAAGCAGGATTTGTTGGATTAGAACTTGGGCCATATGGTTTTTTGCCGTTAGAAGCCGACACCATTAATACCGCGCTTTACTTAAAAGAACTGGAAATATGTGCTGGTACCATTTTTGAACCTTTATCTGAGTTAGAACACCAAGTTGATATTTTGGCGAAAACTGAACGCCTATGCGCGTTTCTGCAAAATATTGGCACCACAAAACTAGTGGTTATTGACTGTGTTAATGATATTCGTAGCCGTTATGCAGGTATAAGCGACGAAGCACCAAGACTCGATGATCAGCGTTGGAATGTGATGATGACAACTATCAAAATGATCAGCGATATTGCAAAAAAATATCAGGTGCGTGCTGTCGTTCATCCACATGCTGGGGGTTATATCGAGTATCAAGATGAACTGGATAGAATGTTAAATGATATCTCTGCTGATGATGCTGGTTTATGCCTTGATACTGGTCATCTTTATTATGCAGAAATGGATCCTGCTCAAAGTTTGATTGACTATGCTGAGCGTCTTGAATATGTCCATTTTAAAGATGTAAATAAAGCGCGATTAGATAAAGCCATAACGGAGCAAGTTGGTTTTTGGCAAGCATGTGCAGATGGGGTGATGTGCCCAATCGGAGAAGGTGCTGTTAATTACGAACAAGTGGCGCATGCACTTCAAACCATTGGCTATAACGGCTGGATCACCATTGAACAAGAACGTGATCCACGCAATGCTGACACGACCTTACCCGACATTAAAAAGAGCCGTCAGTATTTACTCGATAATGGTTTTGCGTTGTAGCTGATAAGCAAGGCTGAGTTGAATTTTAGTAGTTTGTCGTGAAGGGATATAATTATGACAATGAAAGTGGCATGTGCCCCATGTTGTTGGGGTGTTGAGCAAGCACAACTTGAACAAAATCCAAGTTGGGGCAAGGTATTAGTTGAAGCACAATCTGCAGGCTATCAAGGTATCGAGTTGGGCCCTGTTGGTTTTTTCCCATCAGAAACGGAGGTGCTACGCGGCGCATTAAAAATCCGTGGTATACAAGTGTGTGCCGGTAACTTACATGGCGAGTTTAGCCAGCCCTCGAAGAAAGAATCGATCCTTAAAGCCGCAGAACAAGTTATTCAGCAATTAAAGTCGATCGGTGTTGATAAACTGATCATCATGGATAAAGCCAATACAGTACGTGATGCTTATATTGGACACAGTGTAATAGCACCTCGTTTATCCAAGCAGCAACAACAAGATATGATTGATACAATAGCCGCTGTTGCATTATTAGCAAAAGAGCAAGGGCTTCGCACGTTGATTCACCCTAGCTCTGGCGGGTATGTGGCGTTTTCTGATGAAATTTCCGCCGTGATGAATAGTATCCCAGCCAATCTGCTTGGTTTATGTCTTGATGTAGGGCATTTATATATTGATGGTATGAAGCCTGAAGAATATATCCAGCGTTATGGTGATCGCCTTGAACACCTACATGTAAAAGATATTGATGGGCAGCAGCTTCATAAGTCACTTCGTGACCGATGTGGAACGAGTCAAGCTTATACATTTGGACTTACTCGCCCATTGGGTGAGGGCGATATTCATTACTCAGAAATTTTTCAAGCACTTGAAAAAATCAATTATGATGGCTGGATAGTCGTTGAGCAGGAGCGTCCAATTACGCAGGCGGCGACAGTCAAATCAGATCTTGTTAAGAGCCGCGCTTACTTAGCAGAACTTGGAGTGTAGCTTCATGATCGTTACCGATCCTTGGTTTTACGTAACGGCTATTCCTGCAGTGTTGATCTACGGGATCGGTAAAGGTGGTTTGGGTGGGGCGCTTGGTATTATCGCTGTACCGTTAATGGCGTTGGTGATATCACCCACTCAAGCCGCTGCTATTTTGTTGCCAATTCTTTGTGTTATGGATGCTTTTGCTGTTAAGCAACATTATAAAAATGCAGATTACTCGATATTAAGAAAAATGCTGCCAGGTTCACTGTTGGGTGTGTTTCTCGCGGGTGTATTTTTGAGTGTAACGCCAGAAGCTGGTTTAAAGTTATTGATAGGTGGCTTGTCATTGTTGTTTTGTGCCCAGTATGTGCTCAAACAAAGTGAGCAGTCCAAACCATCGGGGGCATTGAGTGCTTGGTGGTGGAGTAGTTTAAGTGGCTTTTCTAGTACTGCGATCCATGCTGGTGGCGGACCCGCGAGTATCTATCTATTACCTTTAAAACTTGAAAAAGTCACGTTGATAGCAACCATGGCTGTGCTTTTTTCTATCATTAATTTATTTAAATTGATTCCCTATACCTTGCTAGGTGAATTTGATTCTACCAACTTGTTGACTGCTCTATTACTCATACCATTAGCACCAGTGGGAGTATATATGGGGGTATGGCTATTACACCGTGTCAGTCAAGAATGGGTTTATCGTTTATGCTATGTATTTTTATTTATATCGGGGTTAAAACTCTTTATTGATGGGCTTATTTAACGCTGTGTATTTGATAAACGTAATTGAAAAGCCCCGTTAAGGGGCTTTTTTGATGGCATAAAAATATTGAGGGTAAGTGCTTTTCTGAAATGCATGAAAAAATAAAGGTTACGCTCTACTTTTTAATGAGCTAACGATAAAAGTTACTCCCATAACGCCTTGGATTGCGATAATTATTAAAAATAGACGTAGCGATATTTCGCAGTAGATGACCTGATTTTTTGAAGATATCATCGCAGACGTCATTAATTTATCCCAATGGAAAAATAACACCGTCGGAAAGAGTGCCAATGTTATAGCAAGCCCTTTGATAAACCAATGTTTGTCCTGCCACTGTGTAGGGGTACAAATATAATAACGTCCAATAGTCCACAATATCGCAGATGACATAACCATTAAGCTTTCCATGCTGATCCCTTTTTCTTTAATTATGCAATTTCTAGCCGGGACACTTCTTCAGTGGCGTGCTTTGGGTAGACATGTCGTAACTTTGCCATGACGCTATCACGAGTGATGGTACCGATAAAGTCCCCATCTTGTAGCACTGGTAGTATGCGCGGTTTGCTTACTTTCATGGCTTTTACACGCTCCTCCAATGGTAGAGAAGTCATGCTGGTTGCTATTCCCATTGCTGAGGTCGGGTAAAGCTGATCTTTATCGATACAGAGATATTCAACAACATCTACCAAGCGATCTTTTACATCAACGGCCACTACATCACAATTCATCAGGTCGACGACTTTAGTTCCCTGATTGGGCTGGTAGTCTTGGTACCAAAGCTCCTTCATTAAATCGTACATTGAAAGGAATCCGACTAAGCGACCATTTACATCACACACTGGTGCGCCTGAAACATTCCCTTCAATCATTTTATCAACCGCATTTGGCACAAGCATATCGGCTGTTAATGTAAGTGGCTGTGTGTTTGTGATGTCTTTTATTGTTACGTGAGAGAGCATATCTGCCTCCTTGACTGACACGATATCTAAACGCTGAGTGATTGACCGGATGTTCGTTGCTTTTAGCTGTGGGCGGCGGAAAATACACCAATTAGTGAGCCCAACCAATACCGCTCCGCCAAAAATATTGCCAAGCGTCACTGGAAGTAAATTCGCGATAAGGAAGGTTGATATTGTCAGATCACTGTACTGCTGTGGTTCTGCTGCAACCATCTGCCAAAATTGTTCAGGAGCGAAATTTTGAATAACGATACCAAGCGGTACCATAAACATGTTTGCGACGGAGTGTTCAAACCCGCTAGAAACGAACATAGCGACGGGCAGAATCATGAGTACGGCCTTTGTTAAGGCATTTGCAGAGCTGAATGTCATCCAAATTGCTAGGCATACCAATAGGTTACAAAGCACACCTAAAGAAAAGGCTTGTACTGGCGTATGGTGAATTTTATGTTGGGCGATATTCAGTGCATTGAGTCCCCACTGGCCTTGATTCAATAGGAATAGCCCGGCAGCGCTGATCAGTAAAAGCATAAACATGGCACCGATGAAGTTACCGATGTATACCTTGGCCCATATAGACAGCATTTTTTTAAATGAGATTTGGCGATTAGCCCAAGAAATACTTGATAATACGGAACTGGTGAACAGTTCCCCTCCACACAAAACAATTAAAATCAGCCCCATACTGAAAACAATACCGCCGACTAAACGACTAAGTCCCCACCCTGAAGTGGCACTCCCTGTTGTTACAGTAATATAAAACACGAAAGCTAAACCGATAAACGCCCCTGCCATGGTCGCTAGTCCCAGTGTCATGCCACTGGTTTTCTTAGCCTTACTTAGTGCGAATTTTTCCGCTTCCGCCATCATTTCCATTGGTGAAAACAGCTGATTGTTGTTGGAATCCCCGTTACTCATGCTTACCCCAAGTTCTGCACATCTTTTCCCCTTCGGGGTTTACCATTTTCCACTTAAGCTTCTTGCTCAAGTGAGGTAGGCAAAGTATCAATCGATGCTGTAATAAGAAAAACTGATGGCATTATATGTGTAAATCATATTTTTTTATATTAAAGATTTGCAATATATGATTACAATTTCGTGTAGAGCGATGACTTTTTAGAAGGGGAGTGTACGAATCAGAACTGGGCTGATGACAGGTTACATATAAAACCATAGTAAAGAAAGAGTTAGGTTTTGTAAAAATCACTCTTAATGTGTTTCCATTTTATGCTTAATAGGTGGAGTTCAGCTTCTAGAGGTTACCACGGAGCATGGTTAGCTAATCTTGGTTTAGATTTTCTTATTGAGTAAATGAAACAAACAATAATAAGTTATTAACAGGTTGCATTATAATGGAAGGTGATGAACATCCTGATTACCATTAAATTTCAGCTAACTTTTCACGTTTGGGGGTGGGATTTGGCATGAGAATGACTTACTTTTGACTGAAAAAGTTGCCAGGCGTAACCCCAAAACTCCTTTTGAATAATCGGCTAAATGCACTTTGGCTTGAAAAACCTGCTTCCATAGCGACTATGGTTACAGACTTTCCTTTAGCTAGTTGTTTTAAGGCTTCAAACAGTCTTACTTGTTGGCGATAGTCAATAAAAGACATGCCTAACTCTTTGCGAAATAAACGGCTTAATGTGCGGCTGCTGGTATTGATGCGTGCTGCCCATTCGTTAAGAGAGTCGTGATTAGAAGGGGCTGCGATTAAAGCTTCACAAATGGTTACTAACCTTGTGTCTGTGGCAACAGGCAAGTAGAAGGTTATTTGATGGGCTGAACGCAGTTGATCAAGAACAACTTTGATTAGCCTTGCTACTTCGTGCTTATCTGCGGTTTCCAGATCTATGGTTGCTAGATGCAGGAGTAATTCTCGCATCAACGGGGTTACATTCAATACACAGCTTTGCTTTGGTAGCTCTTTGTCGTTGCCATATTCAGCTTGTACATAGAAATTACGCATTTCAGCATGTCCGTGCATTGATACTTTATGCAATGTACCTGCTGGTATCCATACGGCTCTTTGAGATGGAATAACCCAAAGGTTCTCATGGGTTTCCACGATCATGACGCCACTGCAGGCAAAAACTAATTGGGAAAAGTTATGATGATGCCAGTCAATAATGTGGCCGTCTGGATAAGACTTAGGGATAACAATGGCCGCATGTGGTATTCCAGTATTCAAAATAGCGTTACTCATAATGTCTCATTTGGGCAATAAGTTGGCTTAATGAAGTCTATGAGACAAATGCTGGCGCTGTAAACTGTTTTCATCATGGAATAAACGGGAACAATGATGAATATACAGCGACGACATTTTCAGATTATGAACTTAGGGCATGCACTTAATCATTTCTTTATCTTAATTTTCCCAGCAGTGGTGCTGGGGTTGCAAGAGCAATGGGACATTGGCTACGCAGAGTTATTGAAGTTAGGTATGTTTGGTGTACTCGCGTATGGCCTAGGGGCATTGCCTTCAGGCTGGTTGGGTGATCGTTGGAGCAAAAAAGCAATGATGCACATCTTCTTCTACGGTATGGGGTTGGCTGGTATTTTTACCGCTTTTGCTCAAACACCGACACAACTTGCGTTAGGGGTTACTGCAATTGGGCTCTTTGCTTCGATATACCATCCCGTAGGGCTAGCCATTATTTACAGTACAGCAAATAAAACTGGGCGGGCTATTGCTATAAATGGTCTTGCTGGAAATATTGGTTTAGCCTGTGCTGCCGTTGTAACATCTTATCTCTCTCAAATGTTTGGTTGGCAGGTGGCTTTTTTAATCCCCGGTATTTTTTGTTTACTCGTTGGTGTCGCTTATAGCTTTACGGTAAAAGCCATTGCGTATCCCCAGCAGCCGAAACACAACTCAAAGGCTCAAACAGGGGATATAAAAGCCAGTTTAATTAAGCTCTTTGTCTCGATTGCCGTTATTGCGACGTTTGGTGGGTTAGTTTTTCAAAGTATCACTACGGTATTGCCCAAAATTTTGCAAAGCACGTTCGACACCTCGCTATCTGCGATTGGCCTACTGGCAACGGGTATTTTTCTCGTAGCGGCTGTTTCACAGCTCATTATCGGAGAGTTGTTAGATCGGCTTTCAGCACGATCTTTACTATTGGTTTCTGTTGCAGCTCAAACAGTTTTTCTTCTGTTGTCTTCTGTCGCTTCGGGCTGGGGGCTAGTTTTATGCTTAACAGGTTTAGTCTTTAGTATGTACGCTCAAATTCCAATCAACGATTGGTTAATAGGTAAGTATGCGGCTAATCAGTGGCGCTCGAGAATGTATGCGCTTAAGTATATGCTCAGTTTCAGCACGGGCCCTGCAGCGTATGGGCTTATCGCGACTATTTATGGAACGACAGGCGCCTTTACTCATTTGTACTGGTTGTTGGCAACGCTGATGGGAGGCGCGGTGTTAGCGGCTTGGGGAATGCCTGCGAAGAGTACTGCTGGAAGAATACAGATTATAGCTAAAACCTAGTCATGTGAAAGTGCAAGCGTTAGTCGATGAATTTTATAGAGAATTATTTCAAATATAATACTGACCGAAAAGTTAGACATTACTGTATTAAATTGCACGACTTATTGCTACCTTATCGCAAAATACTAATAACATATGGTGAAGGTAATGGATAAACAGTCTCTAAATGTGGCAATTGTTGGGGCAGGGCTAAATGGGTTAGCGCTAGCATTGTCGCTGAGGATGTTTGGTATTGAAGCGACAGTTTATGAAAAGTCAGATAAACCGCGCATTGATGGCACCGGTATTATTATGTGGCCTGAGGGGATGCAGGTGCTTGCTGCATTAACCGATGCAGCAAAAGTAAAAGCCTTGGGTAATACGGTCGATGTACTCACCACTGCAACAGCTTCATCTGAGATAATAAACTGGCTTTCTATGCGTGAAGCGGGCAGCAAGGTAAATGCAGAAGTTGGTTTGTTCCACCGCAGTGATCTGTATCAGCTCTTGCTAGATACTTATGGTCAGGAAAATATTCGAACAGGTCAGCGATGTAGTGTTGAGAATGATACCGTAATGGTGAATGGCGAGCCGTTAATTGCCGATGTAATTGTCGGTGCTGATGGTATTTTCTCTAAAGTTCGTCAATTTGTCGCCCCTGACATCTCTGTTCGCAATCCTAGCGTCTATTGTTGCCGCGGTATTGTAAACTTTGATACTGACGAGCTCAGTGATGATGAATGTTATGTGTTCGCTGGTATGCACTCACGTATTGTTACCTACACTTACGATCGTGAAACTCATGCTAAATATTGGTTTGCTGCTTGTGCTGTTGAGCAAGGTGAAACCTTAGATAAAGCAACGATCCTCGAACAGTTTAGCGGCTACTCACCGTACTTATTGGAAATGATTAAGCAAACACCGGAAGAGCAAATTATGCCATCACCACTTGCTGATGTGGCACCTTTTGATAACTGGTCTCGTGATAATGCGGTGTTATTGGGTGATTCGTGTTGTGCGGTTTTACCGACGATGGGGATTGGTTTTAGCTTGGGTATTGAGAACGCATTTATTCTTGCTCAGAGCTTAGCTTCGAACTTTTATGATGTGCCTGCTGCATTTCAGCGCTACCAATTACGTGCCCAGCAACGCTCACACGATTTGCAAAATATCACTCACCGCTTAAGTGAACTGACGTATACCGAAGCTTTTAATCCAGTTGAGGTCGCAGGGCTCTATCAAGAGTTTACTGAAGTGAATAGCCGATCGCCGTTTTAATGAAAAAACAACTCATTCTAGGTTGAGGATGAGTTGTTTTTCTTCTCACTGCTGTAACCCACATCCGTGTATATACTGTGTACCTGCAAATGAGATGCTGATCTGGCTGTTAGTCACTTCGACATTGTATATTGTCATCCCTGCCATATTTGTTCTTTGTGGTGTACTCGAATCATGCTCAAATCCGTAAGATGATGAAATACCAACAAATTGTTGGATGTTACCTTGTTGTATTTCAAAGTAATGATGAGCATGGCCACTGATGATCATTTGCTTGGTTTTAAAAGCATGAATAAGCTGGTTTTGGTTTTCAATACCAATTTGTTTAAACCATTGGTTGCTGACATCCAGAATAGGGTGATGGCAAACAATGACGGCCTGCTTTTTTCTTATCGTTTTCTTCAACGCTGCCATTTCTTTTCTTGCGACTCTTCCAGCCCCCAGAGCAAGCTCGGTACCTAGAGGCTTTTTACTTGTATCAAGGAAATGAAAAGGGATCCCATTAATATTCGCTGTTTGCTTTATTTGGATTTTACTGTCTTTAAAGCACGCTTTCATACAGTTCAAGTCATCATGATTACCAGCTAATGCAAAGCAATGGGAGATATTGGCTCTTTTTTCAATACTCGATTTAAGCCGATTATAGGCAGCAGGTACTGCATCATTTGCTAAGTCTCCAGTAAGTAGAAGAATGCTCTCTTCCGGGTCTTGGTCAACAATATTTAACAGTTTCTCCAAGTTAGCGTCATGCTCTCCGGCTGTCTTAGTCAAGTGAGTATCTGTGATCTGAAAAACTTTCACTATATGTCCCTAAAATTGCAATTTTATTAGGCTGTTACGGCAAGACTGTATGTTAAATGAAAGCAACAGCGTTAGGCAATACCGTTTGAACAAGGCGAAATATGAGGGATGAAATCACCTAAGCGCTGTTTTTGTATTCCATTACAATCGAAATTCGAAGGTGATAACCAAGCTTGATGCGCTTGGGATAGCTGAGGCCATTCACTATCAATTATTGAGTACCATGTGGTGTCTCGGTTTCGTCCGTTATACACAATAGCTTGTCGGAATAGCCCTTCATACTTAAACCCCAAGCGCTCAGCAGCACGGCGTGACGGTTCATTAAGCGAGTCACACTTCCATTCGCAACGTCGGTAGCCTAACTTTTCGAAAGCATGCTTTATTAATAAGTGCAGTGCTTCTGTTGATAATGGTGTTTGCTTTAGTTGCGGAGAGAATACTAAGTTACCCACTTCTATCACCCCATTTTTAGGATCGATACGCATGTATGAAACAAGGCCGACAGCCCGCTGGGTAGTGGGATTAATAATGGCAAAGAAGAGTGGGTCTGCCTTGTTCTCGATATCATTTAACCATTGCTTGAAGTCAGCTTTATTGCCAAACGGCCCCATGAATAAATAGGTCCAAGTACGGTTTTCACTATCGAGTGAGAATGCGTCATAAAGGTCATCGCCATGCAGCTGACAGTTAAGGGGGGCTAATTGGCAATAATTGCCATTTAGAGTCATTGGGGATGTTTGCTGTGCACCGCTCCAATCCGGTAGGGCTTGGCCGATAGGTTGATTTAGGCGGTTCAATCGCGTGGTCATTTCATTTTCCTTTATTGAATAGTTTACTTACCTTACGTGTATCTTGTACTTATTTTGGATTGTTGTTAACGTCCAATAAATGTATTTTTAACCAGTCCAATATTATGCGACCCCAACAAAACTGTAGTATTTCTTTTGCTTTAGATAAATCGTCGTCGTTGCCATTATTTGAGCAAATTTGCCGTTATGTTCGTCAACAAGTGCACGGTGTTAAGTGGGGGCGAGGGCAAAAACTACCAGCAACAAGAACGCTTGCTGCAGAGTTAGGGGTCTCCCGCTCAACGGTAGTGATGGCTTATGAACAACTGGTTGCCGAGGGATATATAGAAGGAATCAAAGGATCGGGTTATCGAGTTAATTATACCGAAGATGCGGCAGCACAACCGAATGGATCGTTACGACACATAATTCCGGGTAAGAAAGCATTATCACCTACCGCTGGTGAACAGCGACAAAAGTTGCTACAGCCCGGTGTTGCTGATATGCGATTGTTCCCTTACAAACTGTGGGCTAAAACGGTAGCTAAGGTTTGTCGTCATTACCCCGAAGCTTTGTTGCTTTGCGATGACCCCAATGGGAATGCAGAGCTAAGGGGGGCGATTTGCGATCACCTTCATCAATGGCGGGGGATGAATACAGAGCCTGAGCAGGTGGTGGTGACATCGGGTTCAACGGATGCACTGGAACGGTGTATTAATGCTCTGACTGCAAAAGGAGTCACCATTGGCTTGGAAAATCCGGGGTACTTACCCACACGGCAATTTATTCAGCAACAAGGCTATACTGTTGCTGATTTAGACATTGATGATAAAGGGGCAATGTTACCGAATTGCAATCCTCAGCTAATACTTGTTACTCCGTCATATCAATATCCATTGGGTGGGGCGATGGCTGCAGACAGACGACAGCAATTGCTTCAATGGGCGAGTAAAACAGAGTGTTGGATCGTTGAAGATGATTACGACAGTGAGTTTCGTTACTTTGGCTCCCCAATTCCGGCCTTAGCGAGCTTGGACCTACAACAACGAACCTTATACGTGGGGAGTTTCAGTAAGCTGTTTTCGAGCCAATTTCGCCTTGGGTACGTCGTGATTCCCAAGTCACTTGTGCCTGTATTTCAAGCTTTGAATAAACCGTTATTATCTAGAGCGCCCATTATGCCTCAGCAGCCATTGGCTGATTTTATGAATAATGGTGATTTTTATCGATACTTACGGCGGGTGAGGCGAATATATGCAAAGCGTCGGCGACATCTAATGAAATTGCTTGATGAGCACTTGTCGTGGGGTGGTTATATCAAAGATCATCAAGCTGGCATGCAACTGACATTTCACTTCTCCATTGATAAAAGTGATAAGCAGATAGAACGTCGAGCACTGCAGTGTGGACTAGGCGTTTCCGCATTATCCCCTTTCTATGCAGACCAACGGCAGTCGCAACAGGGACTATTACTTGGCTTTTGTGGGTTTACTGAAGATGAAATTACGCAGGGGGTGCTGATTCTGGCTCAGTTGATGGCTGAATAGCTTTTTTGTTGCGGTCTTTGTTAATTTACACTGTACGACAGGTTTATTGATATAAAGCATGTGAATGATACGGCCTATTGCAGTATTATGCTGCGCTTTACATGCTAGCGGCGCAATTAGAATAATGAAAAAAGCACCCACCTGCCTTAAGAAATACCAGCTATTGTTCATTTTATGGGTGCTTGCGTCTCTTATCCTTTTACCTTTTTCTGCTTTTGTATTGATTAATGGGTGGGAGGATCATAAAAACACTTTGGTCGAGCAGCTAGACAGGTTGACTGATGGTTTTAATAATGACATTTCTGCCAGTATAGTTGAGCTTGAGGATTTGTTTCCCGAAGATATAAGTTGCAACGATGGCTTAATTCATAATATGAAAAAGCTTGATTATCATGCCAAATACTTAACGACTATTGCTTATACACGAAATGGCAATATTGTCTGTACATCTGATAGTGGTCTGTTAGCAGAACCAGTCCCTATACTTTATCCTGATTGGGTGACGGCTGAAGGAGTCAGTGTGATTTTAGCACAGCCTATCCCGTTATTTGATGGCAAAGAAACAGGGATCGCAGTACTGGAGGGGGATTTTCTAGCTTTTCTTGATTACCAGCAAGTACAGAGTCGCTCAACAATTTTGTGGTTGAAATATATTAGCTTCGGGATTGTTGATGGGAAGGTATCTTATAGTTACGGTAGTAATAATTTCTCACCTGAACAATTTGTCGAATTGACCTCTGGACAACAATGGTACGAAGACGGCCATTGGCTCTATAGTGAGTGCCGTGGAAGTTCAGAATGTAAAGTCATCGGTGTTGACCTTATTGCCTATTTTAAAAGTGAACCTGCCGCTGTTATTTTCTTGGTGTTCTTTTTTATCTTAGTGTATGGGTTGGTTACGTTATTAGGTGGGCGTCTTTATACCTCAATGTATAGCCTACCACGCCAGATATACCATGGTATTAATGAACAACAGCTACACCTCAAGTATCAGCCGATTGTTGAGTTAACATCCAATACGATTATTGGCTCAGAAGTACTATGTCGTTGGAAAGCCATTGATAATCAGTGGATACCGACTGAAAAATTCATTCAATATATTGAAAGTAATCGGCAGACTCGAGAGCTCACCGAGGCAGTTATTAGAAAGTGCGTGGCTGAATTAAAACAGGAAAACTTACTTGGGCGGTGCCGTATATCGATAAATGCTTTTCCTGATGACATTGCCTCAAATCATATTCTCCAGGTATTTAATCGGTTATTGCCCCTTAAATATTACTCTATGTTTACTATTGAGATAACGGAACAAAAAATTCATGATCTACCTGCTTTGTGCAAAGGTGTTCGCCATTTGCGCACTGTTGGTTTTAGCGTTGTTATTGACGACTTCGGTACGGGTTTTTCGAATTTTGAGGGACTGAGGGAATTACAAATAGATGGCCTGAAAATTGACAAAAGCTTTATTTGGGAAGCAGAAAGGGAGTCAATAAGGCAGAAGTTGGTCGAGAATATTGTCAGTATTGCCAAACTATTAGAATTAAAAATTGTTGCCGAAGGCGTTGAAACAGAAGAGCAACTTACTTACTTATCAAGTTTACAGGTAGATTATAGCCAGGGCTATCTTCATAGCAGCCCTGTCAACATGGAAAGATTTAAGCGTCTGCTGTTATCTAAAAAAGCGTAAGTGTTGTTTGCACTAAATGTTAACCCTGATTAACGGCCATTGACTATTTCTGAAGTAAAAAAGCCTTAAAGTGGCTAGCAACAGCAGAAGCTTTTGCTGGCGGGTGATAATACAGGTTCAAGCTCCAAATGCTGGTTTCATAATCGCTTAGCAATGAAATCAGCTTTCCGGATGATAAATCTTTTTCAACAATAAATGCTGGTAGGTAGGCAATACCTGCGCCATTTATGGCACTTTGTAATAGTAAGTCGCTGTCATTCACTTCCAGCGATTTAGGTACCTTGACCATTTGAGTCTCGCCTTGTTTTTTGAAAATCCAATCGTTACTACCCGTTAGGGTTGTCGCAAATAAACATTGATGTTGTGCAAGCTCACTGGGTTGTGACAAAACAGGTTTGCGCGCAAGATAAGACGGTGAAGCAACAATTGAAAATGGACTTTGCATCAGTTCCCGACGGACAAGATGTAGATCTTTCTCTCGATACCCTTGATAACAAGCATTGGCGCTAATGACTAAATCGGCATCGCTGGCATGATCAAGCGCCCAAGGCGTGACATTAACATTGAATGTTACTTCTGGGTGGTCAATAAGGTAGCGGCTAATCTTTTCCATCAAATAGTTATTGGCATAGACAGGCGTACAAGCGATATTGATGTGACCTTTATCGTGATCTTGATAGTCTTGCATGGTTCGACACAGCTGCTCTGCGTTATCCACTAAAGGGGAGAACTCATCAACCAGCTTTTGCCCCGCAGGTGTCGCCGTTAACAAGCGATTAGTACGACGGCATAAGGTAATGCCAAAACTTTGTTCAAGATCTTGCAGCCAACGGCTACCTGCGGATACCGAAATATTGAATTTACGAGCCGCTGCAGAAATAGATCCAGTGCGGATGACATAAACAAAGAAGGCCATTTTATCTAGCATTGCGTCTCTCTTTTAACATGCCGTTTAATGCGAAAAGCAGGCTACCCAAGGGAAGCCTGCCATTGTTTAGCAAAACGTTAAATTAAGCAGTTGCCTCTGCTGTTTTTGCAGGGGCTTTCTTACCCAACTTTTCTGCCATTACACTTTCCATATCCTCAAGGCTAACACCTTTCGTTTCAGGAACAAATTTCACTACAACAACCATACAGATTAGAGATAGTGCAGCGAATACCCAGAAACTGAATGCACCGTTGAAGTGCTCGTTCAGGAACGCATTGTCGTTCAGCATAGGGAAACTTTGCGTTACGATGAAACCAGTGAACCATTGTGCACCAACCGCGATAGCCATCGCACGAGAGCGGATGCTGTTCGGGAAGATTTCAGAAATCATGGTCCAACATGCACAGCCCCATGAGGTTGCGTATGCAACAACATATAAACACAAGGCGAATAGTGCGGCATAACCTTCAGTGCCAGTGTAAAGCACATAGCCGACGATAGTCATACCTAATGCACAGCCCAAGGTACCGTATTTCATTAATGGTAAACGGCCGACTTTATCAATCAGGTACATACCTAGTGCATTACCGAGAATAAAGACAACACCCACGAACGTGGTCTGGAACAAGGCGTTTTCAGTACCTCCTGCAATTGGTTTTAGAATTTCAGGGGTGTAGTACATAATAACGTTGATACCGGTTAACTGCTGTGCAGCAGCAACGAATGTACCAATGATTAAGATAGAGAACAGTAGCGGAGAGCGTAGGCTAACTTTCTTTTTGTTGGGTGAGTTTGAATCAACCAAAGATGCTTGGATTTCACCGATTAGGCGTTCAGCGTGAGCAGGGTTAGAGATACGTGATAGGGTCTCTTTTGCTTTATCCACTTGCCCTTTTAGCACTAACCAGCGTGGTGATTCAGGAATAAGGAAAAGTAACCCAGCAAAGAGTAGAGCAGGGATCACTTCTGAACCAAGCATCCAACGCCAGCCCATATCAACTAACCATGCTTCTGACATGCCTTTTGCGATTAAGTAGTTCACATAGAAGACACCAGTCTGACCGATAACAGCAGATTGCTGGAACATACTAACCGCACGCCCACGGAAGTCTTTAGGGGCAACTTCAGACATGTACATAGGTGAAACAACACACGCTAAACCAACTGCAATGCCACCGATGATACGAAATGCGACATAAATGGTGAAGGTATCAGCAACGGCAGAGCCGATGGCGGAAATCATAAAGAGAATAGCGGCGATGAAAAGGGTTTTTCTACGTCCATATTTTAATGCTGACCAACCTGCGCTGACTGCACCAATAATACTACCTAATACAACACTGGATACAGCCCAGCCAGTTTGTGCAGATGTTAGACCAAAATGTTCTCTTATTGGCCCGATAGCCCCTGATATTACCGCGGTGTCGTAGCCTAATAAAATCCCCCCCAGGGCGGCGATACAACAGATTCGTACTATATAGGCAATATTATGTTTATGGGACTCAGCCCCAATTGTGGGTGACATGTTCTACTCCTTGTTGAGATTCCCTTCTCATACTCAACCATCGAATAAGTTTGAGTTGGGTAGTCGTCCGATACTTTTATTACTGTAGGGTATGTTTGTATCGGTTATTGGTTCCGCCATTTATATTTAGAAGTTATATTTTGCTATCTGGAAATTTTTTTCCATTTGGCGGTGATTCAAATCATATGCTTTCAATCCGCATCCGGCTACAGGTGAAAGAGTGTTTTCATCAAAAGTGTTAGCTGGCTCAAATTGCGAAAAATATTTATCAATCCAAGTTTTTAGTTTAACCTGTTGTTTTTGTTGTTATTTTTCTGCGTGTGATCTTGCTCATAAAATCGTCGCAGGCCGCATGTTTACTGGGTTTTTTCAATGTTGATAATTATTTTTGAAAATCATTTTCACGCTCGAAAAATATTTTTCATTTGTGTTTTTTTGGGTATAGTAATTCCAACGAAGCAAATGGTGAAGATTGAAACGTTCTTTATCCGGTTGTGGAAAAGACATAATCCAAAGAACAATAAAGCTATCTCATCAAATTAATTATTTAATGAAGAAATTGTTGGAGAACAAACATGAGCAATGTGCAATATGGAATCAGCCCACTGACTTGGACTAATGATGATATGCCTGAACTTGGCGGTGATATCCCATTGGAAACATGTTTGAGCGAGATGGCAGAGTCTGGCTTTACAGGGACAGAGTTAGGTACTAAATACCCACGTGAGCCAGAAGTGTTAATTCCTCTTCTAGAAAAGCACGGTTTGGTATTGGCTTCGGGCTGGTACAGCGGCAACCTAATGACGCTAACCGCTGAAGAAGAAATTGCAGCAATGCAAGTGCACATCAAATTACTTAAAGCTGCAGGCTGTGGCGCAATGGTATTTGGCGAAGTAAGCAACACGGTTCATGGTGATATCAATAAGCCGTTATCACAGCGCGTAATCCTAACAATGGATGAGTGGAAAGTTTACTGTGAAAAACTAACGACAGTGGCTGACTACCTACTTAATGAGCATGGCATCAAGCTGTCTTTCCACCACCATGTGGGCACAATCTGTGAAACAGAAGACGACATCAACCTAATGATGGAGCTAACTGGCGACTCTGTTCACCTAACACTGGATACAGGTCACATCACATACGGCGGTGGTAACCCGGTAACAATGATCAAGCGTTGGGGTCACCGTATTGGCCACATGCACTTTAAAGATCTTCGCTTAGATGTCATGAAGGCAGCACGTGATGCAGACAAATCATTCCTTAATGCAGTTCTTGATGGTGTATTTACCGTTCCTGGTACTGGCGATGTGGATTATGACGACGTATTCGCTGCACTAAAAGAGCGTGAATATAAAGGTTGGTTACTGGTTGAAGCTGAGCAAGACCCAGCAAAAGCTAACCCACTTCAGTACGCTAAAACTGCTTACGAAAACATCACTGGCTACGCAACTAAATACGGCTTGTAAGTTTAAAAGCGAATTAAGGGGGCGAGGCTAGATGCCCCCTTAAAACACACTGATTGCAATAGAAATGAAAAAAATACGCAGTCAGATTAAGGACACTATTTTTCGGATAACGAAAAACGAGGAAGAAGATGAATACTGTACGCCTGACTGTTGCTGAAGCACTTGCTAAGTACCTTGCAGCACAAATGATTGAGATTGATGGAAAGAAAGAACAACTTTTCGGTGCTGCTTTCGCCATCTTTGGTCACGGTAATGTTACTTGTTTTGGCCAGCAACTAAAAAATATCGAAGATAAAATACCGACATGGCGTGGTCAGAATGAGCAGTCAATGGCAACAGCAGCCATTACTTACGCCAAGGCTAACCAACGTCGTCGTATTGGTATTGCAACCAGCTCAATTGGCCCTGGTGCAACCAATATGGTCACGGCTGCGGGTATTGCACACACAAACCGTCTACCTCTATTACTTATCTCTGGCGATGCGTATGTTAGTCGCCTACCAGACCCTGTATTGCAACAGCCGGAAAACTTTGAAGATCCGTCTGTTACGTCAAATGATGCGTTCAAGCCGCTGACTCGTTACTGGGATCGCATTTTGTCTGCTCCACAGCTGATGCACACCTTGCCACAAGCGCTTGATACCATGCTAGACCCTGCAACGTGTGGCCCTGCATTCCTAGGCTTACCACAAGACATACAAGGTGTGGCATACGATTTCCCTGAAGTCTTCTTTGCTGAAAAAGTACACCGCATTCGCCGCCCAGAGCCAGAAATGATTGTTCTGGAAGAAGCGAAAGAAATTCTACTGCAAGCGAAGAAACCGCTGATTATTTCTGGTGGTGGTGTGCATTACTCACTGGCAACCGATGAATTGGCCGAGTTTGCAGGTAAGCACAATATCCCTGTGGTAGAGACCATTGCAGGCCGCGCCACTATGCTTCAGGACAATCCTCTGAACGCTGGCCCAATCGGTGTAACTGGTTCAGATTCAGCCAACCATATGGCTAATGATGCAGATGTGGTACTTGCTATCGGTACCCGCCTACAAGATTTCACAACAGGCTCTTGGACGGTATTCAAAAACCCAGACATGAAACTGGTCAGTATTAACGTTGCTAAGTTTGATGCAATTAAACATATGTCTTACCCAGTATTGGGTGATGCGAAATCGTCAATGACCAAGTTATCTGCATTGTTAGGTGATTGGCGTTCGGGCGATGAATGGTCTGATAAGGCAAAAACAGAAGCTGATGAGTGGAAAGCATTAGTACAGCGTCGCACACACCCGAAAGAAGGTGATTTGCTTCCGGGTACATCTTCTTATGCAGAGGTGATCGGCAAACTGAATGTATCGATGGAAAAAGGCGATACGATTCTGACGGCCGCGGGTGGTCTACCAGCCGAGCTGTCAATGAACTGGCAGAACTACCAAATTGGTAAGTTTGATATCGACTTTGGTTACTCATGCATGGGTTATGAAATTGCAGGTGGCTGGGGCGCGAAAATCGCGAATCCTGACAACGATGTTGTCGTACTCGTTGGTGATGGTTCATATCTAATCCAGAACTCTGACATTTACTCTTCAGTGTTAACTGGGCACAAGATGATTGTGGTTGTGTGTGACAACGGCGGTTTCGCGGTTATCAACAAGCTACAGAACAACACAGGTAATGAGTCATTCAATAACCTGCTTGAAGACTGTCGTCGTCCTGATGGTGAGCTAGCACGTGTGGACTTCGCTAAGCATGCAGAAGCGCAAGGCGCTATCAGTGAAAAGCTGACCTCGGTGGATGAATTTGATGCTGCCTTTGCCCGTGCTAAAGAAGCTGACCGCACTTACGTGATAGTGGTGGATATCGACCCAGTATCACCAGCGGCATGGTCTAAGTGTGACTGTTGGTGGGAAGTCGGTTTGCCTGAAGTGACGCGCAACGATGAAACGGCGCAAAAAGTCTCTGACTGGGAAGAAGGCCGTTCAGCACAGCGTCGCGGTGTATAAGCGCTAACGAATTTAGTTAAAAGTTATTATTTTTCATTTTTCCAATATCTATATGCAGGTATCACAGATAAGTATCACTTAACGTGGTCGTGATACCTGCCAAGGAGCAAAGCTATGTTTAATGAAGAAACGCATTTTGAACAACCAATCCGCTGGGCAATGGTCGGTGGTGGCCGTGGTAGCCAAATTGGTTATTCGCACCGTAATGCAGCACAACGTGATGGTTTGTTCAAATTAGTCGCGGGTGCATTCGATTTAAATGCTGATCGTTGTCGCGATTTTGGTATCAACCTTGGCCTCGACGGCGATCGTTGTTATGCCAACTACAAAGAGATGTTTGAGCAAGAAGCACAACGTGAAGACGGCATTCAAGCAGTTTCCATTGCAACACCAAACTCTACCCACTATGAAATTTGTAAAGCCGCGCTAGAAGCAAGCCTACATGTCGTGTGTGAAAAGCCGATTACCTTCACCACGGAAGAAGCGGAAGAATTAAAAGAAATCGCAGCGAAAAACAACCGTGTTATCGGTGTGATGTATGGCTATAGCGGCTTCCCAATGGTGCAGCAAGCACGTGAAATGGTGAAACGTGGCGACCTTGGTGAAATCCGTGTTATCAACATGCAGTTCGCGCATGGCTTCCATAACGAAGAGTACGAGTTAAACGATCCAGGTCTGAAGTGGCGTGTAAGCCCAGAAGTATCTGGTCCAACATATGTATTGGGTGACATTGGTACTCACGCGTTCTACCTGTGTGAAGTGATGACAGACCTTGAAGTTGACCGCTTATCTTGTATGCGTCAGAGCTTCATTAAGTCTCGTACGCCATTAGAAGATAATGCCCATGTAATGATGGAATTCAAAGGCGGTGCTGTTGGTACGCTTTGGGCTTCAGCGGTGAACTCTGGCGCGATGCACCAGCAGAAAATCCGTATTGTTGGCTCAAAAGCGTCTATCGAATGGTGGGATGAGCAACCGAACCAACTTCGCTATGAAATACAAGGCGAGCCAGCTCGAGTACTAGAGCGTGGCATGGGCTACCTACACCAAGACGCACCGGGTGTTGCAGCGAACCGTGTTGGTGGTGGTCACGCAGAAGGCTACTTTGAGTCTTGGGCAAACCTTTACCACCGTTTCGCCATGGCATTTGATGCGGCAAACCGCGATGACCAAGAAGCATTGGCAGGTATCTGGTTCCCAGGTATTGATGCGGGTATTGAAGGCGTACGCCTGTGTGAGAAGTGCGTAGAGTCAGCAGACCAAAACGCCGCTTGGGTTGAATACAAGTAAAGGATAACACCATGACAAAGATTGCACTTCAGCAAGACCGTCCTTTGGATGCCATCGTATTAGGCCGCGCAGGCGTTGATTTATACGCTCGTGAATCCAACACGGACATGGCAGATATTTCAGGGTTTAACAAGTTCGTTGGTGGCTCTGCAGCTAACATCGCTGTCGCTGTCAGCAAGCTCGGTGGCAATGTCGGATTCATCGGCTGTGTTGCTGATGATGCATTCGGCGGCTACGTAAAACAGTACATGTCAGGCCAAGGTATCAACCTTGACGGCATGATGACAGACGATTCAGGCTCACGAACGTCTGTCGCTTTTACTGAAATGAAGCCAAGTGATTGCACTGTACTGATTTACCGTAATAAGGCGTCAGATTTAACGATTAAACCAGAGCAAGTTGATCCTGCTTACATCGCAAGTTCAAAAGTACTGGTTGTCACAGGTACGGCGCTGTCTGAAAGCCCGAGCCGCGAAGCAACACTGATTGCGATGGAGCATGCGCGCCGTAGTAATACCGTTGTGGTGCTGGATGTGGATTACCGCCCGTACTCCTGGCGCACCGATGTTGATGCGTCCATTTATTACGGTATTGCCGCGGGTCTGTCAGACATCGTTATCGGTAACCGTGAAGAGTTCGACATGATGGAAACCGTGTTAGCACCGGGTAATACCGATGATGATGCGACAGCCGAACGCTTCCTTCGTGCGAACACGCAAGTGGTGGTGATTAAAGCGGGTGAGTTCGGTTCGAAAGTGTATTTCAACGATGGTTATAAGTTCCAACAAGGTATTTTCCGTGTTGAGGTGCAAAAACCATTCGGTTCTGGTGACTCATTTGCAGGCGGTCTTATTTGGACGCTGGTTAATGGTGGAGAGCTTGAAGATGGCGTGAAGCATGGCTCCGCGGCTGCAGCAATAAATGTAAGTGGTAATAGCTGTACGGAAGCTATGCCAACCAAAGAGCAACTGTTTGATTTTATTGAGACTAGAGAACAGGGCCTTTAAAACTCGTCTTCGGACGGTGTGACAAAAGGTCATTACGGTCAGCCGGGTCAGCATTCATAGCCTAGACACGTTTAGAAGTGATATGCAAACCATCGAGGCCCGGCTTTTTTATTGAAAAATCAAGATATTAAATCTAAATATTATAACGCTGTGCTTAACGACAAACGTATTATAAACAGGGCAGTGAGGAGAGAGAACTATGGGTAAGCATATCCCACCATTTGATAATAAGAACCAGCCAATCGTTGATGTAAATGATGAAGTCACTCCACTGTGTTACTTCAATCAGGTTTGCCTAAAGCAGGGTGAATCACACACGCACAGTGTAGAAGGCTACGAGTCTGTGATTGTACTAGCTGGTGGTACGTGTTCTATCACGGTTACCAATGGCGAAAAGACCGAAGTATTCGACAATATCGGTAAGCGTAAATCGGTATGGGAAGGTGACCCTGAGTCGGTTTATGTTCCACTTGGCTATACCGCTGAAATTGAATGTGTCAGCGACAATGCTGATGTGATGATTGCTGGTGGTAAATTTGAAGAATCACTGGAACCGTTTTGCAGCCGTCAAGAAGATGTTGAGTTTGTTCAATACGGATCAGATGACACCAAAACACACCGTAAAATTAAACATGTATTAGGCCAATCTAATGCAGACAAGCGTGGCCGCTTATTGGTGAGTGAGTTATTTACGGTTGGTGCTGGTGGCTGGTCTGGCTTCCCGCCACATAAGCATGATGAAGATCGTGTTAAAGAAGACGGTAGCAAAGAAACCTTGTACGAAGAAGTGTATCAGTTCCGTTTTAACCCAGACTTTGGCTTCGGTGCACAATTTCTGTACGAGCATGAAGATGATTTCGGTCCTGTTTACCATGTACGCACGGGTTCAGTTATCGCGATTGATAAGGGTTACCACCCAAGCGTTGCTGCGCCAGGTTACGAAATGTATTACTTCACGATCATCGTGGGCAAAACATCAAAATCACTGGTTCAACACTTCGACCCACACCATGAGTATCAAGTGGAAACCATTCCTGGCATCAAGGATATGATTGCCAAATTTAAATAATAAGGAGAGCGAAGACTATGCTCGTTAATTTAAATGATTTATTGCCACAAGCAGCAGCTTCAAACTACTCAGTTCCTTGTTTTAATGTCTTTGGCTTTGAAGATGCCCGCGCTGTAGTTGAAGCGGCAGAAGAAGTAAATAAGCCTGTCATTCTAGCTTGCAATAAAGATGTGGTTGATTTCTACGGTGTTGAAACTGCTGCGGCAATGTTTCTGAATCTTGCTCATAACAGTAGTGTGCCAGTGTGCTTACACCTCGACCATACTTATGAAGAAGATATTGTATTTCGCGCGCTAAAAGCGGGTTTCAGTTCAGTGATGTTTGATGGTTCGCAATTACCGCTTGAAGAGAACATCGCAAGAACGCGTAAAGTGGCCGATGTTGCTCACGCACTTGGTGCTTCAGTGGAAGGTGAAATTGGTTCAGTGCCTTATGAAGAAGGTCGAGACCATATCAAGACAATTGATACAAGCCCTGCAGATGCTGCTCGTTTTGCTCAAGAGAGTGGTGCCGATTGTGTTGCTATTTCGGTAGGTAATGTACACCGCCTTACCGAGCCGACGTGTATCATTGATTTTGGTTTGCTCGATCAAATTGCGAATGAGGTGTCGATTCCATTGGTTATCCACGGTGCAAGTGGTATTCGTGATGAAGACATGCATAAGTTGAAGCAGAGCCGTGTATCAAAATTCAACATCGGTACATGTTTACGACAAGCATTAGGTCATAATTTGCGTGACTTTATGAACGATGAGCCACAGAAGTTTGATCGTATCTACTTCATGCAAAAAGCAATGCCTTATGTGAAAGAAGAAGCGATCCGTAACTTTAAGTTATTGTCGTAAAAAACATACCTCAGTCAAGTTAAGGCTGGGGTATAATATATTGTTATTATTGCATTATCATGGGAGGGCGGTTAAGTATGGACGTTGTAGAACACGTACCCGTCGATTTAGACACATTACGAGAGTTAATTGTTAAACGCTATGATAGTTTAAGTCAGCGTTTGCAGCAGGTCGCTGATTTTGTCATGGCTCAGCCTATGCTCGTTGCTGTCGAAACCATGGCAACGATTGCTGAACAAGCAAATGTGCCACTTTCCACATTAAGCCGTTTCTCCAATGCAATGGGCTTTGATGGATTTAGTTCAATGCAGGCACTGTTCCGTGATCAGTATTTGAACCGTCCTCGTGATTACAAAGAGCGTGTACGTAAAGCCCGTGAGACAGAAGAGTTTCAACCTGAATCACCAACGGCTATTTTTCAAGATTTTGGCACCGCAAATGTTGAAGCAATAGAGCAGCTTCAGATGACGGTTTCACCGCAGAAACTTGATCGCGCTGTATCGTTACTTGATGGCGCAGAAACGATATACATTCAAGGCATGCGACGTGCTTACCCTGTTGCGTTTTATCTGTGGTATGCCTTAATGAAGTCAGACAATAACGTCATTTTACTTGATGATCATGGTGGCATGCTGACCCCAATGACACGTCGCATGAATAAGAATGATGTACTGTTGACCGTTACATTTACTCCTTATGCGCCAGAAACCAGTGAATTGATTAACAGCGCGCATGAGAAAGGTGTACCTGTTGTTGCTATTACAGATAATCAGATGACCACGAACGGTAGTAAAATGGACGTTTGCTTTGAGGTTATCGAAGGTGAAGTAATGGGCTTCCGATCGCTCAGTAGCTCCATGTATCTCGCTCAAACTTTAGCGGTTAGTTTAATGTGTCGAGAAGCTGTATAACGTAAAGCGTTTTATCAAAAAAACTGGCTAAGGCCAGTTTTTTTATATCTGTATTATTATAAATATTCCTACAGTTTGTCACTTTATGACCTTTTTTAACCATTCTATTTATAAGTAAGATATAATGGCTTAATAAACAATTGTCATACAATAAATATTCCTGCTTTTTAATAGGACAAATATGAAACTTGAACGCCGGGCCGATTTAATTTTGGTTGTAACCACCATGCTTGCAGCGGCAGGTTGGATATTTTCAAAAGAAACGATTCAAGGTTTACCGCCGTTTGGTTTTATCGGGTTGCGATTTGTCTTAGCGTCGTTACTGTTACTCCCTTTTTGTATTCGTTCATTTAAACAAGTTACCAAAAGTGACCTCATCAAAGCGATGGGCGTAGGCTGTCTACTTTCTGCTGCATTATTGCTATGGATATATGCAATATCTATGAGCGAGACGCTAGGCGAGGGGGCTTTTATCATGAGCCTCTCTATGCTGTTTGTTCCCCTTGTTGCTTGGCCTTTATTTAAACTGCGGCCACCGCGTATATTCTGGTTATCTCTACCTATCGCTATTGTTGGCTTGATGATGCTTTCGTTTGGTGGAGGCGGGGGGTGGCAACAGTCGACAAGCCAAATATGGTTTGTGCTTTGTGCGGTGATGTTAGCGATTCATTTTAACTTTAACAGCAAATATGCTCGTCGCATTCCAACCTTATTACTGACTTGTTTGCAGCTATTCGTCACAGGGTGTATGGGGCTGATTGTTTCTGCAATCTTTGAAACTCAGCCGGAAGTAATAGCAAGCAGTATTTGGGGATGGTTTTTCCTTAGTGTGGTTGTTGCAACCAGCATTCGATATGTAATGCAAACCGCAGGGCAAAAAAATACTACGGCTGCGAATGCTGCCATCATTATGATCCTTGAGCCGGTATGGACAGTTATTCTGAGTGTGCTTTGGTATAGTGAATCGATGCCTGCTCATAAAGTGGCGGGGTGTTTATTAATATTACTATCACTGTTTATATA
>NZ_JAKJSI010000048.1:0-59112 GCF_050336695.1 Photobacterium minamisatsumaniensis
ATTATTAACAATATCCATTCTAAAAATTTTAATTATTCCACGTTCTTTGTTAAATATATTTTCATAACTGCTGCGGAATCACCAATTGAACCCCTCTTTGTTTCTTTCGCTTTTTTTCTCAATTAGAATCAAAGTATCGGCCTTCTCTAGCCTCAAGAATTTGCAACGTTAGCAGCCTTATACTGACATAGGGAACTAACTTTGCCGTAAATTAGAACCAGCATGGAGACAATCAAGCATGGAATTATTTGAAGTTCTTAATCCTCCCCAACGATTACTCATGGGTCCAGGACCAATCAACGCTTACCCTCGCGTACTTCAAGCTATCTCGAATCAACTTATCGGCCAATACGATCCGGTGATGACAGGTTACATGAAGCAAACACAACGTCTTTACCAACAAGTCTTTCATACCAATAATGAAGCAACATTGCTCATTGACGGAACAGCTCGGGCTGGCATCGAAGCTGTACTCGTTTCAATCATTAAACCTGGTGACAAAGTACTGATCCCTGTAATGGGACGCTTTGGCCATCTTTTGTGTGAAATTGCACACCGCACAGGTGCAGAAATATACACCATTGATATTGAGTGGGGTGAAGTTTGCGATCCTGCGCTTATTGAAAAAGAGATTAAGCGAATTCAACCTAAGCTACTTGCAACAGTGCAAGGAGATACATCAACCACGATGAACCAGCCACTTGCTGAAATTGGTGATATCTGCCAACGTCACGGTGTACTTTTCTATTGCGATGCAACGGCGTCGGTTGCAGGGAACGAACTGAATGTTGATGAGTGGAAGTTGGATGCCGTGTCAGTCGGTTTACAAAAATGCCTGGGTGGCCCATCTGGCAGCGCACCTCTTACGTTAAGTGATGCATTTGTAAAACAGATTAATAAACGTAAGCACGTGGAGAAAGGCATTCGGGCAGACCATCATGAAGATGGTATTGAGCCAATGATCCAGTCGAATTATTTTGATTTACCTATGATTTTGGATTACTGGGGTGAAGAACGCCTTAACCACCACACTGAAGCTACATCCATGTTATATGCAGCACGCGAATGTGCTCGCTTGTACCTCGAAGAAGGCCCGACTCACGTTATTGCTCGTCATAAACAAGCGGGTGACGCCTTAGCGACAGGCCTAAAAGCGATGGGGCTACGGCTATTTGGCAACCAAGCCTACAAAATGAATAACGTTGTTGGTGTCTATATTCCCGATAATGTCGACGGTGAAGTGATCCGCAAAGAATTACTGCTTCGCTTTGGCATTGAAATCGGTACATCATTTGGCCCACTACAAGGAAAAATCTGGCGTATTGGTACGATGGGCTACAATGCTAGACAAGAAGCGGTTTTACATACGCTAGCAGCACTTGAAGCGGTATTAATTAGCCACAAAGCGGCTATTCAACCAAGTCAGGCTGTCATTGCAGCAATGGCATGCTACGCATAATTATCAACTAATATACCCACCGACAACAACGGCCTTTTATGCTTCAATCAAGAACGCATTAAAGGCTTTTTTACCTCTGTATATTCATCAACAGCGATCAATATTCTTCTACTAAAATTAATGTTACCCAGAGTAATACCAATCTGGTGTAAGTTCCCTACTCTACACATACAAAAACGGGCACTGATGTGCCCGTTTTTATGTCTGTTACTTCTTGTATACCGTATTAGTCACGGATGCTGTGATTACTCATATGCTCAAGTGCTTTTAGCATTGCAGAATGATCCCAATTGCTGCCGTCGAGTGCTGCACATGTATTAAACAATTCTTGCGCCGTTGCTGTGTTAGGCAAGTTCAATTTCAATTCACGTGCACCCGTTAGGGCTAGGTTCAAATCTTTTTGATGTAGGGAAATACGGAAACCCGGATCAAACGTGCCTTTCACCATACGCTCACCGTGAACTTCAAGAATTTTAGATGATGCAAACCCCCCCATTAGCGCTTGGCGAATTTTCGCTGGATCTGCACCGGCTTTTGATGCAAACAGTAAGGCTTCAGCAACCGCTTCAATGTTCAATGCAACAATAATCTGGTTTGCGACCTTACATGTTTGACCGTCGCCATTACCGCCTACTAGCGTAATATTTTTACCCATAACATCCAGCAACGGTTTTACACGTTCGAAAATTTCATCACGGCCACCCGCCATGATAGATAGCGTCCCCGCGACAGCGCCAACCTCACCGCCCGATACTGGTGCATCGATATACCATGCGCCTGCTGCTTCGACTTTTTCAGCGAACACTTTCGTTTCGATTGGAGAGATTGAACTCATATCAACCACAACTTTATCAGCTGATAGACCTTTCATGATCCCTTCATCAGAGAACAAAACATCCGCGACATGTGGCGTGTCTGGTACCATCGTAATAATAATGTCTGCAGCTTCAGCAACGGCAGCAGGGTTAGGACATGCAAACCCTTTTTCACCTAATAACTCCGAAGGAACTGATTCATAGTGGTCCGAAAAGTAAACGCTATAACCTGCATTTTGCAAGTTCTTAGCCATTGGTTTACCCATAATGCCAGTGCCAATAAAACCGATATTCAACATAATTTTTTCCTTAACCATTAATTAAATGACGTTGTATTCTTTAAGCCAAACTAAACCTGCTTCTGTACCATTTTTTGGTACATACTCACACCCGATCCAACCGTCATAACCCACTTCATCTAGGTGCTTAAACATGAAGCTATAGTTAATTTCACCGGTGCCCGGCTCATGTCGCCCAGGGTTATCTGCAAGCTGAACATGACCGATAATCGAGAGGTTATTCTTAACCGTGGCTGCTAAATCACCTTCCATGATTTGCATGTGATAAATATCGTATTGGTAAGTAAGATTCTGGCTGCCTACATCTTCAATCAGATCTTTGACCATCTGTGTTGACGAAACAAAAAAGCCGGGAATATCTCGGGTATTAATGGCCTCAACAACGAGGGCTATACCGGCAGCCGCAAGTTTTTCAGCGGCAAATTTTAGGTTATCGACTAATACTTGATAAGCATCGGTATCAGTGACTTGTTCTGGCTTGATCCCTGCTAGGCAATTCACTTGCTTACAGCCCAATACACCTGCATATTCAATCGCTTTATCAACACCCGAACGAAACTCTTCGATGCGCTCAGGTAAACAAGCAATACCACGTTCGCCCGCCGCCCAATCACCTGCAGGCAGATTAAATAGCACTTGAGTGAGGTTATTTTTTTCAAGTTCAGCAGCAATATCTGCCGCAGGAAAATCATAAGGAAATAGATATTCTACGCCTTGAAAACCAGCTTTCGCCGCTGCATCAAAACGTGCCATAAATTCATATTCAGTGAATAACATTGAAAGGTTTGCCGCAAACTTTGGCATAATAAACTCCTTGTTGAGGTGGCATATGCAGCCACCTCATGAATGTCTTAATTAAAGGTCGATAATATCTTCGAATTCGTTCACTTTATCGATATCTGGGCCCATCGCGATATTTGTCACGCGCTCAGTAAGCACTTCAACAACAACAGGAACTTTATGCTCTTTCATTAGCTTCTTAGCTTCTTCAAGTGCGGGGGCAATATCTTCAGGTTCGAATACACGAATTGCTTTACAACCAAGACCTTCAACAACGCTCTTATGATCGACACCGTATTCCTTAACTTCTGGTGCATTGATGTTTTCAAACGACAACTGTACACAGTGGTCAATATCAAACGCTTTTTGAGCCTGACGAATAAGGCCAAGGTATGCGTTATTGATAAGAACGTGAATGTAAGGCAAGTTAAACTGTGCACCAACGGCTAGTTCTTCCATCATGAATTGGAAGTCGTAGTCACCAGAAATAGCAACAACAGGCTTCACTGGATCCGCTTTAACGACACCGAGTGCTGCTGGCATTGTCCAACCTAATGGACCCGCTTGACATGCATTGATCCAGTGGCGAGGCTCATGTACGTGTAGGAATTGGTTAGCCGCAATTTGTGCTAGACCAATTGTACTTACATAGCGTGTTTCAGGGCCAAATGCTTTGTTCATTTCGTGGTAGATACGTTGTGGTTTGATTGGTGAGCAATCAAAATCTTCACGACGTAACATAGTACGCTTACGCTCTGCACACTCTGCAACCCACTGTGTACGGTCTTTCATATCGCCACGAGCTTTTAGTTCTTTCGCCGCTTCAATAAATACTTTCAATGCTTCACCAGCATCTGAAGTAATACCTAAATCGGGTGAGAATACACGGCCGATTTGCGTTGGCTCGATATCAACGTGGATAAACTTACGACCTTTAGTATACGTATTCAAATCGCCAGTGTGACGGTTTGCCCAACGGTTACCAATACCGAACACAAAGTCAGATTCTAAGTAAGTAGCATTTCCACAACGGTGGTTAGCCTGGCAGCCCATACGGCCACTCATCAGTGGGTGCTCGTCTGAAATTGTTCCCCAGCCACGTAGCGTTTGAATAACAGGAACGTTAACTAGCTCTGCAAACTCTTTAAACAACGCTGCTGCATCTGCGTTTACGATGCCGCCACCAGCAACAAGCAATGGCTTTTCAGATTCGTTTAGCATAGCAACCGCACGTTCTGCTTGCGCTTTTGTTGCCGCTGTTTTGCTTGGCGTTAGTGGCTCATAAAGATCGATATCGAATTCGATTTCAGTCATCTGTACGTCGATAGGTAAATCAAGCAATACAGGACCCGGGCGACCAGAACGCATTTCATAGAACGCTTTTTGGAATGTACCTGGCATTTGACCCGCTTCGCGGATAGTAACCGACATTTTAGTTACTGGTTTAGCAATAGACTCAATATCTACCGCTTGGAAATCTTCCTTATGTAGCTTGGCAACAGGCGCTTGACCTGTAATACATAGTATTGGAACTGAATCAGCAGAGGCAGAATACAACCCCGTGATCATATCAGTACCAGCAGGGCCTGATGTACCAATACAGACACCAATGTTGCCAGCTTCTGCACGGGTATAACCTTCTGCCATGTGAGAAGCACCTTCCACATGACGAGCAAGAATATGTTCAATACCGCCTAGTTTTTTTAACGCAGCATACATTGGGTTAATTGCAGCGCCTGGTACACCAAAGGCGCAAGAAACACCTTCTTTTTTTAGAATTAAAACTGCAGCTTCTATCGCACGCATTTTAGCCATTTTATATCTCCAATACTTTCTATAAACGACATCAACCAGCCACAATAATCAATGTTATTGCCGTGACTTATCGCTCATCTGAATTAATTAAACAAATTACAATAATACGGTGTATTCTTTTGATAAATTATTAACAATGCAATTATCTTTACCGGCTCTATCAATCGTTATAAAGTCAGTATCTTCATTCCAAGCAAATAATAAATAGTGCCAAACATTTTTATAATAGTTAACGCCTTGTTCACCATTCGTCATGAAGGCCCTCAACGTTGTCTCATCAATTTCATCATCGCCTTCAGCGACAATGACAATAAACTTTTTACCATCAAGTGGATAAAATGCTTGGCTACCTAATGGGTGCTTTTCAAGTAATGAAAATGTAAGCTTTTCCGTAAAGGCCACCGCTTTAATGATACTGAAAGATGGATTGGCATCATCTGTTACCGTTACGTTACCTAATGCATTAAACCGTTGACAAGACTTGTCATTAATATAAAACGAGTCGGAATTTTCAACTTCTAACACATCACCAAAAGGCTTAAACGCGTCTTTTGTTAGCGGTTCAACTCTTAATGTTTTCATATAAAACCTTTTTTAATTTCTAGATAATTTTTTAGCAGATAATATCTACCAATTGAATTTGGCCAAGAATAAGAAGGCATAATGTATTGTAGAGATAATGCTTAATACTTTGTTTTTATCTTTTAGTTATCGGTATATATTTCTTATCCTCTTTGTTGAAACTAATCATACACAAAAAATAGATAAGGAAAACATGACCTACAGCACACTTCATTTTATAGTGATTTTTTTCATATAATGAATTTAGTTTTAGATAAAATAATTATTGAATCAACAGATAGGTATAGTTGAGGTTAAAATACGGAAGGAATAGAGGTAAGAAAACAGCTTAAGCCATTCGCTGACTAAAGCTGTTTTTAATTTGTTGAAGCTAAGCGAGTCTAGATTGAATCTGCTACTTTTTCAGCTGATTTTTTCTCTCGTATTGCACTCACTAGCGGCAACATCAAAGCTAGCACAGCACAAATCATGATAGCCAACGTAAGTGGACGCTCCCATAGGAAGGAGTAACTCCCATCAGATAACGTCAATGAGCGGCTCAGATTTTTTTCAAGAATATCCCCAAGAATGAATCCCAGCAGCATCGGCGCCATTGGAAAGCTCAATAGCTTCAAGAACGTCGCAATGATCGTGATGATCACCATCATATGAATATCAAAACTATTAAAGCTGACTAAGTAAACGCCTGTGATCGAGAAGAACAAAATCAATGGGATCAAAATAGGACGTGGGATAGCCAACAGCCGCGAAATATAAGGGATTAGTGGCAAGTTTAGAATCAGCAGCACCAAGTTACCAAAGTACATTGAGATTATCACCGACCAAAAAACATCTGGATTATCGACAAACAAACGTGGTCCAGGTTGAATACCGTATGCGATAAGCGCACCAAGCATAATTGCCGTTGTACCAGACCCCGGAATACCCAGTGTTAGTAATGGTACGAAAGAGCCCGTAGAGGCTGCATTGTTTGCAGATTCAGGCGCGGCTAAACCTCGCAGCGCACCTTTACCAAATTTTGCTTTTTCTTCCTTAGAAGCAAGATTACGTTCCATACCGTAGCTCAGGAACGACGCAATGGTTGCCCCTGCACCAGGTAAAACCCCAACTAGAAAACCAAATACCGATGAACGGCCAACCGTTGGTGCGACATGTTTTACTTCTTCTTTACTTAGCTTCATGCTGCCCAAAGAATCCATGTCCATTTGCGGCTCTTTCTCTTTGTGCTCACCGCGCAATACCGTCATTACAACCTCAGTCAAAGCAAAAGTTGCCATCGCAAGTAACAAGAAGCTGATCCCATCAATCAGGTTAATGTTACCAAAAGTAAAACGAGGGATACCCGACATTACATCGTTACCGACCATCGCAATCATCAAGCCAAACACCGTCATCATGAGTGCTTTTAATACTTGGCCTTTTCCTGAGAAAGCTGCCACTGCCGTTAAGCCTAATACCATAAGTGCAAAGTAGTCGCTCGACTGAAAACTTAACGAGACTTTTGCCAATGCTGGCGCTGCAAACAATAGGATAATTGCACCAATGGTTCCGCCAGTAAATGAAGAGTAAGCTGCAAGGGCTAACGCCTTACCTGCTTGCTTTTGCTGAGCTAGCGGATAACCATCAAAGGCTGTTACAACCGTACTCGCACAGCCGGGTGCATTGATCAGGATAGACGAAGTAGAACCACCAAAAATAGCACCGTAGTAAACGCCTGCCATTAAAATAATGCCTGACGAAGGATCAAGCCCGTAGGTAATTGGGATCATTAAAGCAATAGCAGAAATAGGTCCTAAGCCGGGCAACATACCAATGAATGTGCCAGCAAAACAGCCCACCACAACCATCATTAAATTAAAGGGCATTATCGCTGTGCTCAGCCCTGACATCATTCCATCAAACATGGTTTAACTCCCTAATAGGCTGGTCCACACCTGTCCCGGTGCAAGGTAAATATCAAGTAATTGGGTTAAGACATACCAGAACCCTATGGCAAAAGGCACAGAGGCCAAAAAGAGTATTTTTGGTCTACGTTCACCTAGCAGCCAGTACCCCCCTATAAGGAAAAGTGCGGTCGAAACTAAAAAGCCCATCCAATCTAAAGACAGTGCAAACAGCACCATCAACACAAGCAACTTGCCCATTAGCACAAAGTCATAACCCGTTAGGCTCAAGCGATCTTTATCTTTTTTACTCGCAAGAATAAGCTGGCAAAGTGAGAATAAAATGCCAAGTGCAGCCAAAGCGATTGGCATAGATTTAGCGTGGAACGGTTCATATTCATCGCCAGGGAATAACGTAATAATATTGGCGTAATAACCGTAGGCTACGGAAAAACATAAAAATACCAAACCACCGATATGATCTTTGGTTATCGTCATGGGTGCTCCTTCACATACAACGTTTGTTTACATACTGCTTTAACGGTAATAAATGTTTTAGCGGTAATAAAAAAGCGCAGCCTGCTTAACATAGGGAGCAGTACCACGCTTTAGGTTTTATTTAATTTAAGAAACCAAGCTCTCTCATGAGACTACCCATCTCTTGCTCTTGCTGAGCAAGGAAGGCTTCAAATTCAGTACCTGGCTTATAGATTTCAGTCCAACCGTAGCGGTCACGAACGGCTGCCCATTCGTCAGTTTCATACATTTTCTTTAATACATCAGCGTACTCAGCAACCTTCTCATCGCTCAAGCCCGGCGCTCCAAAGAAACCACGCCAGTTAACGAAGGTGGCGTCATAACCTAGCTCTTGAATCGTCGGTACATTCGGTGCAACCTTTGAACGTTCAGGCCCTGTCATCGCTAGAATACGAACTTCGCCCGCTTCAGCTAAACTCAGTGCTTCACTTAAGCCCGTTGATAGCACTTGGGTTTCACCCGATAGCAAGCCAGCCATTGCCTTACCACCAGCATCATAAGCCAAGTATTTCAATTTACGAGGTTCACCACCTGCAGCTTTAAATACCATCGCCGCTACAAGGTGATCCATACTGCCTCGTGCTGAACCACCAGCAACCGACACTGAGCGAGGGTTCTTCTTATAATCATCAACAATTTCAGTAAAGCTTTGATATTTTGAATCTTTCGCTACAACAAATGCGGCATAATCACCAATGGTCGCAGCAACCGGTGTTAGATCACGGAAAGACTGTGGGAAAACGTTTGATAAAGAGCGGATCACAATCGGTGTTGAATTAACCATTAATGTATCTTTCGACTGGGCAGATGTTTTTATCAGGTACGCAATTGCTTTACCACCACCGCCACCAGACATGTTTTCATATGATACTTTTTCGACGAGGTTAGATTTCGACAACGCTTCACCAGTGCCACGCGCTGTACTATCCCAGCCACCACCTGCACCTCCAGGTACTAGAAAGTGCACTTCATCCACTTTAGCCTGAGCTACACCCATACTCATCGAAGCGGCCATCATGGTCGCCAGTACTGTTACACGTTTACAAGACAAAAACCGAGTAAGCATATTGTGTCCTTATTTAATTGTTATGTGTTCCTACGTCATAAACTTATGCCAATCATAGCGCCATGAGAAGTTTGTAAATTTAATGTGAATAAGATACTTATTGGCGATTTTGTTCATATTGTTCACAGCACAATGAGTAATAAAAAGGTAAGGTGTGTGTAACAAAGCACTCGGTGGAAGGAATCGCCAAACAATGACGGCATTTTTGTCATTACGTTTTTTACGCTTAAATACACGTATGGTATTGATCTTAGGGATTATTGCTGTATTACAAACGGGAATTCTCGGTCATTTTGCAATCCGCTATCTTGATAGCGTGCTTGATGAGCAAATTGGCCAGCAAGCCATGCGGGTTGCCCTTGCGATCTCTGTTTCCCCCGATGTTATTAGAGCTGTAGATGCTCGAAATACATCAGTTCTGCAACCATTAAGTTACAAACTTGCTAAATCTGCAGAAGCGCGTTTCGTTGTCTTTGGCGATAAAAATGGCATCAGGCTAGCCCACCCTAATAAAGCACGGATAGGCAAACCCATGCATGACGACGAAGGGGATATGAACGAAATAGCGCTGGTTGAGGGCCTGCCGTATATTTCCAAAGCCCATGGAAGTGTCGGGCAATCTGTCCGTGGTAAAGCCCCGATTTTTAATCAGCAAGGTACTGAGATTATCGGTATTGTCTCTGTCGGGTATTTGCTTGATACGGTTCAAGTATTAGTCAGTAATCATCGCACTTCTATGTTTATTGCCATTGCAGCGGCTTTCCTATTTAGTGTTATCACCGCAATCTGGTTTGCTCACCACTTCAAAAAAGCCATTTTTAATCTTGAACCCGAAGAAATTGGTCGAATGTTCCAAGAACGAAATGCCACACTCGAAACGGTACGTGAAGGAATCGTGGCCATTAACCAAGAGGGAATGATTACCACTTTTAATCATGCTGCGATAAAGACCCTACAACTACCTGAAACCAATACCTATATCGGTCAACATATACAAGAGGTACTGCCTGATAGCGGCCTTTTACGTGTGCTCAGAAACGGCTCCCCTCAATACGATCAAGAAGTATGGATACATGATCAGCTTTTAATCGTGAATAGGATCCCCTTAATACAGGGCGGTACAGTTAATGGCGTTGTATCTAGCTTTCGGTTAAAAAACGAAGTTGATTTAGTCAGCCGTAAACTAACGCGAATAAAACAATATGCTGAAAGTCTACGCAGTCAGTCACATGAATATAATAACAAGCTACATACTATCGCTGGCCTAATACAAATAGACGCAACAGATGAGGCATTGGCCGTTATTGGTCAAGAAACATCAAGCCATCAGGCATTTATTCAACAACTCATGGATGTCACTTCTGACAGCATTCTCGCGGGCTGCTTACTGGGCAAGTACAATCGAGCAAAAGAGCTCGGGTTAAAACTTCACCTTGATGAAGCAAGCCAAATGACACACCTACCCACCGATCTACCGAGGGAGCAATTAGTCAGTATTCTTGGCAACCTACTCGATAATGCTTTGGAAGCAACATTAGCGCACCATGGCCGAGGAGGACAGATCACACTCAGCCTTTCCGATTACGGTAAGGAAGTAATTTTTGAAATAGAGGATCAAGGTCGAGGGCTATCGAATGAAGAAGTCGACGTCATCTTTACACGCGGCTACAGTACAAAAAATCAACAGGGGCATGGTATAGGACTTGATCTCGTTAAAAAGCTAACAGATCACCTTGATGGCCTAATTACCATTGAGCCCATTGAGCCTTATGGCAGCCGATTTACCCTCTATTTACCAAAAGAGAAACAGACAAAAGCAGAGGAAGACTAATGTCAGACGCGATCAGCATCGTTATTGCAGAAGATGACCAACAGATAGCGGAAATTCAACGCCGCTTTGTCGAAAAAATTGAAGGGTTTGAGGTTGTCGGTATTGCCCATGGCCTAGAAGAAGCACGAGATCTCATCGAAGTACTCAAGCCACAATTAATCTTGCTCGATAACCAGTTTCCAACGGGTACGGGATTAGACCTACTTCGTACATTGCGAGCGGAACATTGCCACAGTGACGTCATTCTAGTCACTGCGGCGAAAGAAGTAGAGACCCTACGAACTGCTATGCATAGCGGTATTTTTGATTACATTCTAAAACCATTAATTTTTGAACGACTACAAGCTTCACTGGCCAAGTACCGAGCTCACCTAAGTAAACTCTCAGATATAGACTCTCTGCTACAGAGTGATGTTGATAAGCTTTTTCAAGCACCACCTGCAACCAAACAAGCTCAAGTATTATCCAACAATAAAGCCACCAATAGATTACCGAAGGGAATTGACAGTTTAACGCTTGATAAAATAAGGGCAGTATTTAGTCAACAACACCTCACCCTAAACGCAGAACAAGTCGGGCAAGAAATTGGGGCAAGCCGAACGACAGCGAGGCGCTACCTCGAATTTATGGTCGCTACGGATGAACTCACAGCCGAAGTTTCATACGGTACAGTGGGACGCCCAGAGCGTCGATATAAGCCCTGTGCGTAATAAAAAATAAGGGGAAGCCGATTGGCCTCCCCTTTTTTGCTTACTTGAACGATATAACCAGAAAACGGAACATCGCTAAGCGGACGTTATGCTTGGCTCTTTGTTCCGAAATACATTAAGGAAAATAATCACCACAACAACCGCAATAGCGGTAAGCTGAATAGTCAACCCACTAAAGATCAAAGCAAAAGGAACTAAAAACAAGACCAAACGCTCAGGTATTGACAGTAATTTAGCCAATCGCCCTTCAATAGCACCAGCAAAGGCAACAATAAGAGTAATGGTCGTTACTATCGCAAACATGAACCCTAACCAGTTTTCGCCATCAAAAATTAATGGTGAAAATGCCATCATCAGCGGAATAAGGAAGAAACCTTGCGCCAACTTGAAAGCCTGCACTGCCGACTGCATCGGTGACGCGCCTGCAATCCCTGCCCCAGCAAATGCTGCTAGTGCAATCGGCGGAGTCACATTCGAGGTTTGTGATAACCAGAACACAATCATGTGGGCAGTAAGAATACCCAAACCAAGCTCAGTTAAGGCGGGTACGGCCATGATCGATAGTACAATATAGGCTGCGGTTACGGGTAAACCCATTCCAAGGATCACTGCTGCCACTGCAATTAAGGCCATGACGGACCATAAATAGCCACCAGACAATGCCATAAGGAACTGAGTAAACTGTAAACCGATGCCCGTTTGGCCAACTACCCCGACGACAATCCCCGCCGTTGCACAGGCAACTGAAATAGGCAGTGCTAACAGGGCGCCTTCTTTCATTCCCTCAAGAAACACGCGGAAACTAATGCGGCTATGCTTACGGCACATTGCAGCAACCAACACGGCGCTACACCCAGCAATACCGACTAGCACAGGAGAATAGCTCATTAACAGTAAGCTGGTGATCAACACCAATGGCACAACAAAGTGCCAACCTTGTTTCATCACCACTTTCAGTTGGGTGACATTATCCATTCCCTTAAGGCCAAGCTTACACGCCATTAAATGCACGTATAACAATGTACACCCGAAATACAAAATAGCAGGCGCAATAGAGACAAGCAGAATTTCACTGTAAGCAATGCCTGTAAACTGGGCCATAACAAAAGCCCCCGCCCCCATTACTGGCGGCATAATTTGCCCGCCAGTTGAGGCCGCCGCTTCAATGCCCGCAGCTTGCTCTGGCTTATAACCAAGCTTCTTCATCATCGGAATAGTCAGTGCACCAGTGGTTACTGTGTTAGCTATAGCCGATCCTGATATCGAGCCTAATGCCGCCGAAGCGATTACACTGGCTTTAGCTGGGCCCCCTCGATATTTCCCCGCAACCGCAAATGCGGCATCAATGAAGAACTGCCCTGCACCTGTTACTTGAAGAAAGGCGCCGAACAATACGAAGATAAACACCACGCCCGCAGCGATCGCCAATGGCGCCCCAAACACCCCATTGGTTGAATAAATATGAAAACGAATTATTTCATCAAGGGCAAACCCTTTGCTAGCAACACTGGCCGGCAAAAGATCACCAAACATGGCATACAACAAGAAGAGTCCAGCGATGACAACCATCACCATACCAACGGTTCGCCTTGTTGCTTCCAATAGCGCCACAATCAAGATTGAACCGGCAAGCACATCATGAGTACTTAACCCGTCAAGTAAAAAACCGATGTCATCGTAATCAAATCGAATAATATGCTGAACGGCCCACAATGTGGCTACAACAATTGCTAAATCAACAAGCCTCGCGGGAAGGTAAAGTGGATTGTCCACTTTTAATACTGGCTTAACGAGAAACACCAGCGCGAGTATCCAGCTAAGGTGTATAGGACGAAATACAGGTGCAGAAAGGTTGGCAGTAATACCCTGCCAAATTTGAAATACTGATAAAGCGAATGCAGCAACAGCCGCCAGTTGCATTAAACGTTCAGTTACCCTGTGATTTAACGCCGAAGAATTGGTCATTGCGAACTCCTTGTTTACTGCAATGTTATATACCCATGTAACTTCAAAGTACTTGGGTATATCCCCCCGATATACTTCGGGGGGTACTACTTCACCTATCGATTAAGATAAGTGACACTTCGGATTATTTACTTTTGTTCACTCATAAACTGCTGTGATCCCGGGTGCAGTGGAATACCCGCAAGCTTATTCATATTTTCAACGGTAGTGAATTTTGTTACGCCGATCGCCTGGCGGATCTGATCGATATTATCAAAAGCAGCCTTAGTCATTTCATAAGCTAGGTCTTTATCCAAATCACCTTTAACAACCAATACATTCCATACTGCCGGCGCTTGGAATGCAGGAACATTTCGATAGCTACCCGCTTCAACATCTAAGCCACTGTATGATGCATTCGCCTCATTAATCATGGCCAACTCGTCTTCAGTGAATGAAAGAATACGAATATCACGAGTAAGCGCTAGCTCCGTAATAGCACCGACGCCTAAGCTACCAACAATCACTCCGGCATCGATTTGACCGTTACCCAATGCTTCAGTGGTTGCCGTATAGTTCAGTGCCTGCCCACGCATGTCACTCTCTTCAATACCCAATGTTTTCAAAATATTCAATGCACTAACACGCGTACCAGAACCAGGAGCACCAAGGGCAACTCGCTTACCTTTTAGATCCGCTACAGACTTAATGTCTGAATTCGCAGGTACGATAAATTGCACAACGTTAGGATAAAGCGCGAACAAAACTGAAACGTCCATCTTACGTGGGAAAGGCTCTGTGCCTTGGTAAGCTTGCTGAACAACGTTACCCATGGCAATCCCAGCCAACTGCTGCTTTGTCGACACCTTAATGACGTTTTCTACTGATGCAGCCGTTACTTCCGCACGCATATTAAAATCATCAATATTTTCGTTCCACACCTTCGCTAGTAACCCACCTAAAGGATAATAGGTACCACTTTGACTTCCTGTACCGATAGTGTAATTGTTTGCAGCAACAGGTAATGAAACAGCTAAAGCAAGAGAAATTATCCCTTTTTTGATCATTGAACGCATTGAGTATTCCTTCTCATTCAGAACGCTAAATTGTAGGTTTCGAATACAACTTAAAAGTACTTCGTCGTATTGTTCTATCGATGTTGCATCAAAAGAAATCGCTTTTAAATGTTAAATTTGTGAAATTTGTGAAAATGAGATATCAGCAGTGTTAACTACATCAATAACTACACTTTTGCTATTTCACCCTACAATTTCTGTTTCTTCTTACATTATTACCAGCTAGTAAAAGTTATTTCCATTTAAACTCTATTATCATTATTTTGTAAACAGATAAACTACATCCCATACCAACGACAAGTACAAAACATTAAGGATTTTATATGGGCTGGCTATTTCTTACTCTGGGAGTATTGGCAGAAGCGACTTCTCACGTTGCCCTTCGTTCAACCAACGGCTTCACTAATCTATTTCCCAGCATTATTGTTGTTCTCGGCCACCTTCTTGCCTTTCTATTCCTTGGGCAAGCCATGAAGTCATTACCTGTCGGTATCGTTCACGCTATGTGGGCAGGCATGGCCATTGTTATTGTTACCGCGATGTCGAGTATCATCTATAAACAGCATTTAGATGCCAAAGTCTGGCTAGGTATGATCGTTGTCGCCATCGGCATTGCCATCATCAATCTTTCAGGAGCGTCGCACACTCACTAATACATGGGGGTAATTGCATGAATGAACAAAGGGCTATTAACCTTTATTACTATCTAGTGAACAACAAGGCACCACAAAAAGACATCAATGCGGTGTTAAAACTATTAGCAGAACAGCATCATATCGATCTAACCCGGTTAGATCGAAAAAGACCTCGAAATCAAAATAGGTTCGATATCAACAGCTACGGTGCTGGCGGATCTAGAACCTTAAACCAAACACGGCAGCTAAATGGGTAGTTGCCAAATAGTTTCTGTGTAACGATCCAATGCTCATTCATGTTATTCACTTGCTCAAAGTAGAAAACCCACCTCTACCCTATAAGGTCGGTGGGTTAAATACTTCACTCGGAAATTAACTAAGCGCGTGATTCTATCGCTAACTTCAGTATTTCTTTACTTTCATCCAACGTGATTTTCTGGCTTTCACCTAATGCAACCATTCCATGTATTTCAAGTTGTTCGCATAACGACTGAACTGCATTCGTTTTGTCATCAACTTTAAGCGTAGTTTCTACTCCTAAACTCCAATAGAAGTGTTCAATTGCTATAATGGTTCTTTCAGCCAAATCCTCACTGTCTGTTAATAAGAAGACCTGCTTACCCATTTGCTCTAATTTTCCACGCTTCAAGGCCATCTGGTTTCTTAACATAGCAGGCTGGACAATTGCCAATGACCGAGCATGATCAACCCCAAACAAAGCAGTCAATTCATGTCCAATTGAGTGCGTTGACCAATCCTGACTTACACCGACACCAATCAACCCGTTTAGTGCCTGATTTGCTACCCACATCAAATTTTCACGCCAATGAGTGCTATCACGACATTCAAAATCACCACCTAATTTTAATAAACTACGCAGCAGTACTTCAGCATATCCATCTTGAACATAGGCACCCTCTTTCACTGTCAAATACTGCTCGCACACATGTACCCACGCATCAACAACACCATTAATTAGCTGCCTCTCTGGTAATGTTTTCATTACATCGGGATCAAGTACGGCAAACTGAGGCTGAACATATTCAGAGAAGAACACCAACTTTTCTCGGGTACTCTGTTTCGAAATAACTGCACCAGTGTTAGATTCAGACCCTGTCGCTGGAAGTGTTAATATGCAGCCAATCGGTAACGCTTGAGATATAACATGCTTGCCCGATGGAATATCCCAACCATCTCCATGATATAAGGTTGCGGCTGCTATATATTTTGCCCCGTCAATAACGCTCCCCCCACCAACAGCTAAAATGTAATCTACATGCTCTTCTCGTGCTAGGTGAGTCGCCCTGTCTAAAGTCTCCATTTTAGGGTTTGGTTCAACACCTGAAAACTCAATCCATTTGTGATTCTGTAATGCGCGACTTAATTGGTCGTATACGCCATTCTTCTTTATTGAGCCTCCGCCATAAATTAGAAGTACTTTTTTATCTATTCCTATTTCTTGTGCGATCGTTTCTATCTGTCCCTGACCGAAATGTATTTTTGTCGAATTCAAGTATGTAAATTGCATCTAATCACCTAAACAATTGAAATTATGTTTCCCAAGCTAGTAATGTGCATATTACTGTGACAAAGTGTCGACATTAAGGTCAGATCATCGAATTATAGTGCCTATTCCTGCTTATTTACCGTGTGGACGTTATGGTGCTTTCGTATTTTTGTTCACACAACAGAGGAGTAGAACTAATAAATGGATAAATTATCAACAGCAATGCAGGCCTTTGTTGATGCAGAAGGCTTGGGTCATACAGATGGTCTGACAGACACAAAACTCCAAGGTGTCAGCTTTTACCACTCTCGTCATTCAAGTGCTCGTCGTCCACTACTGTATCAATCTGGCATTATTATCATGGGCCAAGGTCATAAGAGTATTCACCTATCAGAGCATAACGTGAAGTACTCTGCTGGCGACTATCTTGTTATTGGCGTACCACTGCCGCTGGAGTGCGAGGCCATAGCTGATGACGGAAAGCCATTACTTAGTTTATGTATAGATGTTGACTTACCTTTACTGCGCACTCTGGTCAAAGAGCTAAATATTAATAAATTGAAGCCTATCGATAAGCCTAAAAACAACTGCGGGCTACAGCTTTGTAAACTCGACAATACAATTGAAGATTCATGCATACGTTTATTAAATTGCTTACTCGATGAAACAGACATGAGAGTATTAGGTAAGGATATTGTAAAGGAAATCATTTATAGGGTATTGAACGGTCCTCAAGCGGACACGCTAATTGGGCTAGTACAGCAAGAAAGTCACTATGCGAAAATCGCACAGGTATTAGATGCAGTTCATGCAAATGTCGCTAACCCCATCACTGTTGAATCTTTGTCTCAAGAAGCCAATATGAGCGTATCGTCATTTCATCGTGCATTTAAAGAAGTAACAATGGAATCTCCGATACAATACATCAAGAAGTTACGACTAGCTAAAGCTAAAGATTTAATTCAATTAGAAGGAAAACGTTCGAGTGACGCAGCAAATTTAGTCGGCTACAGCAGTAAATCTCAATTCTTTCGAGAGTTTAAGCGTCGCTATAACCATTCACCATCTCAGGTGATTTTTGATTAGTACGTCGAGACTTTTGTATCGCAGCTACGAGGCGGGTGAGTCTTGAGCCCTAAACCAAACTAGGCTGCTAATAGGTAGTTAATATCTACCCATTTCTTACATAAAAGAGAAACTTAAGAAAAACTAACTAAAGCCTTAATTATTTCTAACCTCTGCTTTACTCAGTTGTCATCATCATCATTGAAAATAGTGGTAATTCACTTTATTATTTTCTGATGAGGCTATAGTGTTAAAAAACATTCACATATTATTTTCTGATATGGTTTTCCGATTTTTTATTCTTGGTATCGCTATATTTACGATTGATAGTGTATTATTCACTAATGAAAACCCCAAAAACATCATTATCAACGAGCGAAATATATACTCATATTTAAACGACAAATTTGAATTACATGAAAAAAAACAAGCCGACAATTACCTTCATCAATTATCTGAGAGTGAAAAGAAATCGTTAATTAATAGCTTCATTGATGAGCAATTACTTTATCAGTTTGCGCTATCTAACCAACTAGAAAAAAGTGATGGGCAAATTAAATCGTTTATTTCGGAAAAAGGTCAAGAACTATTAAAAATAGTGGCCAATGGCCAAGTTTCTCCTGTCTCTGAAGAGGAGGTAGAGCAATATTACCACCAGAATTTTAATCGGTATGCCAGTGAAGCTCGGTACAATTTCGAAGTCCGGCACTACCCTCTATCATCATCCGCTATTGCGCAGCAAGAAAAAATCGCCTTGAATAAAGGCGGGCATGTGCCATTACAGCGGCATGAAGGAATAGATTTACCCTTCATAGAATACAATCAAACCCATGATCGATTAAACCAACGATATTCAGAAGGCTTTGTAAATCAGCTTCAAAAGCGCAAACTTGAACCAACACAAACATGGTTCGGCCCGATTAAAGGGAAAAACAGCCTTCACTTAGTTAAATTAACCGCATACACGCCTAAAAAAATCACGACTCTCGACGCCGTATCAGCCCCCATCCGCCAGGAGTTACTGCTACAGAAACAACAGCTAAGCTATCAGCAGCAATTAGCGCACCTGCGCCAATCAAGTACGATTCAACAGCCATTTAACATCATGGAATGAAGTTAATCACATGAAATTACTCTTTGCCCACGTTCAAGCCTTCTGCATTATTGTCGTACTTTCTCTATGGTCGCAGCCCATTATTGCTCATAACCTTGAGCCTATTTTTATCTCTATTTACGAGATAGAAAAAGACGAATTACGGGTCAATTTAGCCATGCCTACCTTATTTGACCGTGATAATTACCCGAATATCACAGCTAATCACGAATGCGATATACGCTGGCTGTCTGACATCGACGGTATACTTCAATGCAATAATGCCTTAATAACATCCCTCGAAATCACCTACCCTATCGCCCAGCCATCTGGTCCCACAATGATCCATTACCATGATTTACAAGGTAGCACTGAACTCCAAGAGCTTGATGGAAGCAACTATTGGCAACGCCCTGAACAACTCGACCAATGGAGTGTCTATAAACGATACACTCAACTAGGGTTTGAGCATATTTTTGCAGGCTTTGATCATGTCTTATTTATATTCTGCCTACTCATGTTATCAAATGGTTTTAGGAAGACTGCAATCATGCTTACAGGGTTTACATTATCCCATTCGTTAACTCTATATTTAGCGGCCTATAAGTGGATACAAGTTCCTATAAACGCTGTTGAAGTTATTATTTCCCTCAGCTTATTAATGATGGCAATTGAAATAATCAACAATAACAAACAAAGCTTAATTCAGCGCTACCCCTTTATTGTATCGTCACTCTTTGGTTTGTTGCATGGAATGGGCTTTGCGACAGTATTAATTAATGTTGGCCTTCCACAAGAACACCATTTTATCGGATTGTTATTTTTCAATGCCGGGGTCGAATTGGCGCAATTAACGATTATTATCACTTGGTTTATGATACTAACCCTCTCTAGAAAGCTGCAATTTGATTTGACCATGGTTAAGCAACATCACACTGTTGCACTTACAGCGATTGGTGGACTCAGTGTCTATTGGCTGATAGATCGCAGTATCCTCTGGTTATCTCCTCTATATTAACTACAATAGAAAACAAAAAAGTGATCCGCTTGGATCACTTTTTATCAGAATAAACGCTCACTCTACCAAGCTATCTTCGAGTCGAACATTATTGGAGTGTCGGAAACTTCGTGGCACGGTATGAAGCATCAGGGATATGCGTGCTCTGTACATGCCTTCCATCGCTCGTGTATTCATCAATACGCCCGTACCATGTTGCTACATTCATTCCAATATTAAGACTGCCAATAAGGTAGTTGCTAGCATAAAATTGAGCGCTACTTCTTATCTGTGATTTTGGCGTCACTTCAATTGCGAGTGCCTGTTGATATTGACGCGTTGTCTCATCGATTTGATACACCGAAAGGTACGACGAATTTTCACTTTCTATATCGCTATAATCAACTGGGTGGCCGTTAGAACCACCATTATTATTAGCAAACATATTATTGAAAGAATAAAGCCGATAGTTACCGCTATTAACGTCATCTTTAGCGTTATTAGGTAGTACGCCGACAGTATGCTGCCCCAATGTAGCTATTGTATTACCCGACTCTTGAAGTAACAAATTATGGTGTTCACTATATTGCCATATACGGCCTTGATGATTGATCATCCAATCCACAAATGGTTCAGAGTGGTAGTTTGCTACTTTGATAATTGAGGAAACCTCACGACCACTAATAAACAATGACCCATTATCGTCAGGCTGGTAGTGCAAAGAATTAACATGTAACCAGTCATTGTTATTATTACTATGGGGGTAATCAACCAGTAAATCCCTTAAGTTCATAACCTTAATAACTTCATTTTTGCTGACATCGATTTCTATAATGTGATCTTCAACAAAACTATCATCTTCATTAGACACAAGAACAATTAAGTTACCATTAGGTAATAATTGGTGGTCATGATGCTGTACAAACCCCGAGTGTTCAAAACTCTGTTCAATTTGCCCGGTCAACAAATTTTGCTTCACAATACGGCGATTATCAGGATTGTAGTAAGCATAACCATCGCGGCGTATGTAACTCCACATATCACTCAAACCAATAACTTGACCACGAACAGTACCTGCATTGTCTAGCCAAAAGCTAAACCCGTTGTTCACAAAATTATTGCCTTGCAACAAAGTGTATCCCTCAGATAACCTATCTTGAGCCTCACCAAAATCACGATCTAAGTGTGTTGGAAAGCCTGTAAGCAATTCATCACTCACATACAAAGAAAAGGTAACTTCACTAACGTGAGCGCCGTTTTCATCACTAAGATGTATTCTGACCGTATTATTTGTCCCAGGTACCAAGCCCATCAAACTAAATTGATGATCGGTACGCATACCTTCTTCACCGTTAGGTAATATAGTCAACGAATGGCTTAATGGTTCACTATGTTGGGTATTGATGCTGTAGCTAACATTCGCTTCGATGGGAAGAAAAAAAGCAACATACAATGACAGCGTATTGGTATGAAAGGGGTCCATGATAAGTAACGGACTATCAAATCGATGCTCATGGCTCAATATATCGTCGATTTCATCAGCTACATGTTGCTGAAAATTAACATCAAAGACTTCACTACGGTTTACTGGCTGGCTATTTAGCGTACGAAGTATTGGATTAAGAGTATAACTCGGTAGTAGTTGATTTATTGGTTGTTCAGGCTGTATTTCTTTGGGGTTATCCACTTTAGGTAGGTCTTCTGGTATCTCAGGTGGTGCTTCTTCGTTACCTTTACAGCCAACTAATGCAAGTAACACCAGTGTGATAGTAACTATCTTTTTCATATCTTCCATTCTCTTCTTTATTATCGCTTTTCTTCGAAATCATCGAGATCAATATAAAATGTTTCTAACCCATCAGGCCTATCAACTATCATCGTTAACCTGCGCATACTTGGAAGTTGATGTATCAGTTCAACGCTCTGCGCTTCATCACTCATATCAAAGTGATCAACGTAAATAATGGTGTCTTCTCTTTGAATTCCTAATTCAAATAATAGCTCGGAGCTTGGGCCAAATTCCGCACCAATAAGCTCACCATTCGCGTTCGTTTTAGGAGCAAAGAAAATCAGCTCGTCCATTTGCAGCTTATACTCAATGTTTTTTAACGGCTCACCAGTAATCTCATTATTAAGTTGATATTTCGCTGAATTTTCTTTAACAGATGAGTGTTGAATATAACTAATTTCATTTTCTTCAAATTCAAATGAAGTGATTTTTTCATCAATATATTCAACATCACTTTTGCTACTCAACGAATGAGACAATACAGATAACTTATGAATATCATTATTGAAACTGATGAAGAGCCAGATCAGATAAGACACTAACCCTAAAGATACGGCCATCAAGAATAAAAAAAATACTTTCTTTTTCATTGTTTTTATCTCAATTGATTAAAAGGCCTGTAAACAGGCCTTTTAATCATTATCATTCGGTAATGTTTATAAATACCTCACCAAAGAGCTGATTACTGCCACCTTGATGCATCGTTATTCTATATTTACCGGCAGCTGGCTCTGGGCCATAATGCGTAAGAATCTCTCTTAAACTTGGCATCACCATTGTCCCCGACTCAGGGTTCGGTGCATGACCTTTACGCCAATCATCAGGATCACCTGTCGTTGTATCTGCCTGAGTGTAAAGCCAAGTCATATAGCTTGACGCTTCAGGAGCATAAACGCCTACCCACTGGCTACTGTGTCCAAGGCCACCAAACCATTCAAGTTCAATGCGATCATCAAGTGAGAATGTTTCGCCACCGAGCGTATTCATACCCAGCATAGGAACACTAATATCTGGCATCCCCGACGTAAGGACAATATTCTTTCCTTCAGACCAGTTAGACCAAACAAAGAACTCATTACGATGTTTAGCCTTGAGTGTCACGGTTACATCTTGAGCGTCACCTACTCCATCATTCACCTTTTGGTAAATATCTGAAAGGCTATTTATGATGTCATGTTCAGTAATATTGTTACCTTCATTACGATCTTCATCATACATCCAGTATCGTGCTCGCGTTTTCTTACCCCAGATATGCTCGAATTCTTTTTTGCCTGACGCACCAACATATTCTAGCTGCCACCATGTTTCATGATGCGCATAGTCTTCAGAATCAACAAAATCCGATGTAGAAACGACTAGCTGCTGAGGAGGGTTTAGCATATTAATACTATCAGCAACGTCACCAAGAACAGGCTTTTGTGGCTTAACAGTATTCTTTACCGTTTTTATTTCATTTGTTGTGTCATATCCACCAGTGGCATCAAGAATTCGAACGGTCATATTACGACGATCACGCCCATCTTCATGCTTGAAATCGACGTATGTCATTTCAGAAATCATGACACCACGGCCAGCCCAACGTGATTCATAACGGTCAAATTCAACGTGACCATAACAATTACGACAAGCACGCGTAGCTGATGGTAGTCCAGCCCAAATAGTCGGAGCGCCTTGCGATTGACCTATATTGAAACCACCATGGTTATGTCCATAAATATGCAAACCTAACCAACGGTTCCGCTCCCCACCGCCATGAATTGTATCTCCTGCAGAATGGAGATCATTCAAATCGATCCAATCACAAATTGTTTGTTTCTTGTCTTGCCATGTTTCAGACTCACAAGAAAAGTGAGTCATCATGACCGAATAGTTGATCAAATCGTAAGCAACACCTGAATGTTCTTCAGCATGGTAATCATTTGAGTGTGCTCTAATTCGCGTCTCCCAATGATTCGCCTGACGCTCAATATCTTGAGGATCTGTACGTTCTATTTCTGAGTTATGGCCTACAAGCCATGTATCTAAATAGCGGTCTTCCCACCAATGTACATCTTTATCAACGCTATCTGAGTCACTAATTTCAGGTAATTTGAAATACATTTTGGGTGTTTCCCAAAATTTATCTTTGTCATGGTTACCAAAACTGATACTGACAGGCACATAAGGTGCAATTGCTGAGAAAAGATTAAGTGTTTTTCGTGTTGCGATATGATCGTGCCCTAAATATCCAGCAATATCACCCGCGATATAAATAGATGCTAATTCATCAACACAATTTTCAGGCAGGCTATCACATTCACCTTGAATAAGGCCTTCCACTAGCTTAGATATATAATTATTCGCATGAGTATCGGCATAGTGGGCAAACTTATAGACATGCCCATCCTCTACATCCGTTTTCTTTGGCCAAGTTTTAAACTGGTAAACCGGTGTTTGGCCAAAATCCGTTTCAACAAAGTATTCATAGATTGTATGTGAATCTAATTCATTCAACTCGGCTTCAACAAGATTTTCCAAATGATAAGCATTATGAATAATAGGAACAGGAGTAGCTTCATGCTTAACCCATTCATTGGCATCTGAATTTTCTTCAACTTTTTGTCTATAGTAGACATTCCTAACATCTGACTTTATTTCAAACCTTACTGTCATACTGTCTGTTTTAGGGCGCTGTACATAAGGTGAAACATCAAAAGGAATAACGCCAACACCTGGAATACCAGGAGCTCCTGGTGAGGTCCCTGGATTTCCTGGTACACCGGGTTGTCCATTTTCTGGTTTAGCCGTTATATCGTCACTACCTGAATTACAACCAGCTATAATGCTTGACAGCAATAGAGGTATGATAACTTTTTTGTTCATTTCCATGTCCTAGTTAGAAGTAACTGAGACATAAAATAGACCTTTAATAGTTAAGGAAAGTGACAAAATCAGCCATTTATTCTTAATAGTTCGTTAAGTAAAACTAATATTACATCTTGAATAAACATCATTTTTACCAAGTAAAGTGGCACCTCTTTATTCGTCTATATAAGTGTCATTATGAAATTGAATAAAATACGGTATCTTCCCGCAGGGCTAATGCTTATCGTCATTGCTGGTTGTAGTCCGTCTTCAGAACAACAAGTATATAATAGCCTTGGCTGGTCTGACTTAATTCCTGAAGATCAGCAAAGCTATCAACAGAGTTTAACCACCTTTGAGCATCAAGCTTTAGCTGGACCACAGATGGGCTTATCTCAGGTACAAATGCGGACTGATCTTAGCGATCAACACGTACGCATCCCTGGTTTTGTGGTCCCATTAGAATTAGACCATGAAAAGGTTTATCAATTTTTGTTGGTTCCCTATCACGGCGCATGCGTGCATGTACCGCCACCACCAGCGAATCAATTAATTCATGTTTATACCGAAGAAGGAATGAGTTTAGAGTTTACTAACGATCCTATTTGGATCGAAGGGCAAGTAAGAACTGCAGCACTTGATTTCGATGTAGCACAAGTGGGATACACCTTTTCATTAGATAATGCCTTTTTATATGACGCAGGCCAACAAGAGTATGGAAAAGGTATATCAACGATTTCATTTTATGATGGGGTAATTGATTCAGTATTTAATTAAACACAACATACAAAGTATCCTGTTTGACTACCACATGAATCAAATATGCGCATAGGGCATACTAATTTCTAGTATATAGAATCACGATCTGTCGTTAAGCTGACTAGATGTACGAGCAGATTGTTACACTTAGACACAAATAAAACACTGTTCATTTGATACAGCATTGGTTCAGGAAGATACGCATAGAATCTACTCCATAAAATAAACAGCACGAACTTAGCACTCTATTTAACAGGCAGCAGGTACTTATTATGAACTCTTTCGGCAAAGCTTCTATCGTTTCAGTTATTGGTCTTACTTTACTGACTGGCTGTGTAAACCCAGGTGAAGATGACGCTAATGCAGCGACCAAACAAGGTGCTGCTGGCGGTGCATTACTTGGCCTAACACTAGGTGCACTAACTGGTGATGCTGAACTTGCTATGAAAGGTGCTGTTGCTGGCGGTGTTGCCGGTGGTGTTGCTGGTTCATCGGTAGATCTTCAAAGTAATCGTGACAACATTCGTCATGACAGCCGAAATGACTCTCTGTCTCAAATTGGTAACGGTAACGCAGGCTCAGCTAACACAGCAACGCCACAAAACTGGGACCAGCTTGATAACTTTACTGGTGACTGGAATGTTAATATCTGGAGTGGTGTAGTATCACAGCCAGTTACAGGCACAGCAAGTGCTTCTGGTTCTCTAGCGAAAACCACTGAAGCAAGCCTTAAGATCAACAATCTTCAGGTACAAGGCGCGAAACAATCTCTTGAGTTAACTGCAAACTTTGCCTATACCCCTGAAGCTGGCTACACACTATCGCTAAATAACAATGCCAACAATATTCCTGTCAATTTTGCTGGTGAATATCAGCAAGGTATGAACCGCTATAACTACTACCCAACAAACACTCAAGCAAGTATCTTTGAAGGTATCGACTCTTCAACGGTACGCGTCGAACTTGGCTTCGCTGGCTCAAATGTAATCATGATTGATGCTTATGCACAAGTTGATGGCAAAGAAGAGAAAGTACAAACGTATCGCTTCACAAAAAGCTAATGCTCATCGATTAAAACGTTAAAAAATACGGCGCTGTATCTTCCAAAGGCTCAGGAAGGTACGGCGTTTTTACTTTTAGACAATTCTTCTCTCCTATCATCGCCAATCAAACGCCAATCAAACGCCAATCAAACGCCAATCAAACGCCAATCAAACGCCAATCATTTCATTGAAGAATATCGTGCATTGGTATCAACATCTCAATTCAAAAACATAAAATTAACATCTAACATTACAAATAACCGCTTTTATTGATAGTATCGCGCTACTGTTTAAGGATAAACAACTAAAAATGGCTGCAAATACAACGAATAAGACACTGACGTACCACCAAATGAGGCTAATGGTTACTTTAACCATTATTGTCTCACTGATCGTGTCTAATGTGCTCTCATCTCTCGTTGTATTAAACCCTGACCAAAACAACATTGCGCGTAACTGGTTAACCGGAGACAAAGTTTTAATCTGCACAAGTGAAGGCTTACAGTGGATAAATATCAATACTCTTAAAGGAAAAAATAATCATCACGACTCAGAGAACCATTCAGCCGAGCACCAGTCACTTGTTAAATTTCACTGCCCAATATTCAAGTTGCAACAAGTGGCACTCAACGACTTTTCTGGGCCTTTTTTAGCGTTTGTTACACTGTCGGCGCAGTTGCCAGCTGAAATAAAGCTCAACTATATACCGATTATTACTCGGCTTTATTACGATTATGCGCCAAAGCACTCTCCACCTTATCTAGCGAAATACTCACCCAAATATAAAATTCAAAAATAACTCGCTAGAAAAAGCGTGTGCTCATGGAGAAAGTAATGAAAAAAATTCTATCACTGATAATGACCTCAATGTTTGCATTTAGTAGCTTAGCTTTTGCTCACGAATACAAGGCTGACACACTGCATATTGATCATCCATGGTCGAAGCAAGTGCCTCCAACCTCTTCTGTTATCGCTGGTTTTTTCAATGTAATGAACCACGGCGACCAAAATGATATTTTACTCGGCGCATCTTCACCTATTGCTGAAAAGACCGAGCTTCATGCTCACATGCATGAAGATGGTATGATGAAAATGCGTGAGGTTGAGCAAATTGAAATTCCTGCCAATGACACACAATCACTTAAGCCTGGTGGCTACCACATTATGTTCTTCAACATAAATGAAGTACCAAAGCTTGGTGATAAATTCCCAGTCACTCTTAATTTTAAAAATGCAGGCAAAGTAAATATAGATGTAAAAGTTGAGAAGGCGACATACATGCCTGAGAGCGGGAAATCTGAGCAAGCGATGGATCATTCGAACCACTAATAACAAAAAATAATCACAGCGCTAATGCGTAATTAAGGCCAGCAGGCTAAAACTGCTGGCTTTTTATTTGATCGATGCTAATCCAAATCAATATTGCTGAGTATTAAGGTTGTTTATTCTCATTTTTTCACGCAACCTTATGTGTAACACATATATAAGCACATCAACATTATGCGTCTTGACGATCTCAAACTCTTTATCACCGTCGTTCAACTTGGTAGCTTTACAGCAGCAGCAAACGCGTTAGATCTTCCCCGCGCCAACGTCAGCCGACGTATTGGGGAGCTCGAAAAACACCTTAATGCTCAGTTGTTCTTTCGTACAACTCGAAAATTACGCCTGACTCAACATGGTGAAATCTATTATCAAGAGCTTCTAAAAGTCATAGAGGGTATAGATAAGGCACAAGATGCAATTCACCAACTCGATGACAGTCCCGTGGGTAAAGTTAAGATTGGTGTACTGCCTGATAGCGATGAAGTCGTACAGCCTATTTTGACCGAGTTCCAGCACAAGTACCCTGAGATTGAGCTAGATGTTCGATTCAGTAGTAATGGCTTCCAAGATTTATATGAAAAAGGGTTAGACATTGCATTCCACGCAGGTACTTTACAAGACTCAAGCCTTGTAGCCCGCCATATTGCGAGTATTAATCGCTTTTTGTTAGCGAGTCCAAGCTATATTGAACAATATGGTGAGCCGCGCAGTATTGAAGAACTGACCCATCACCGTTGTATTTGTTACCGTTGGCCTGATGGACGAGTTGAAGATACATGGCGATTTACTGACTCCCAAGTATCTGTCTCGCCGAAACTCAGCAGTAACAGTACTAACTTTATACGCCGCTCTATGATTGCAGGTCAAGGCATTAGTTTTTTACCTTTGCTGCTCGCAATTAATGCTATGGAATCAGGCGAGTTAATACGCGTATTACCAGAGTATCAGTCAAAAAGTGATGATCTTTGGCTAATCTACCCTGATAGACTCGGCGTAAGCAAAGCAACTCGTACTCTTATCGACTACATATTGGACAAGTTACCAGCCGTATTCTAATTGTTACGATTTTCATACCAATTTATCTAAACATATCAACCATGATCTATCTTTAGGCAACATCCTAACTTTATTGTCATGATTTTCATGACAGTATTTCCTGCTAGGGTCCGATTATCACTTCCACCAATCATCATAAAATGATGCCTACAGAAACAGTGGGAATCTATTATGAAATCAACAACGTTTGTGCTCGCACCAATTGCAATACTGCTATTAACAGCGTGCAGTGATGCACCAACAGAATTAGCTGAAAAAACACCAAGACCAGTACAAGCAATAAAGCTGGGAGACATGGATCAGCTCAGTGTTAAACAGTTTGCTGGCGTTTTAGAGGCAAAAGATAGCGCCAACCTCGCCTTTAAAGTACCTGGGACAATTGAAGAAATTCTGGTTAAAACCGGTGACTCGGTTGTTAAAGGGCAAGTTATTGCACGCCTTGATCCCCATGGTTATCAGGTTACTGTACTCGAATTAGAGGCACGCCTCGATGAGGCTCAAGCAGCACATGCACTTGCGGCCATTGAATTAAAGCGAGTAAAACAAGCCTCCGACGACAATGCGATTGCTAGCGTCAACCTTGACCGAGCTCAAGCTGGTTATAAACGCAGTGCCGCCATGGTCGAAGTCGTTACGCAAAACTTGCAAAAAGCACAAGATGCGCTGGAATACACATCATTAACAGCCCCATTTAATGGCGTTATCGGCAAGCGATTTACCGACGAATTCGAACAAGCAGTACCCGGTATACCGGTCTTTATCGTACACCAACCGAACCAACTGCAAGCTAGTCTCGATATGCCAGAGAGCATAATGTCTAATTTTAACCCAAACGCACCAGCGTCGGTCAGTTGGTATGGCTTTGAGCACAATATCCCAGCAACGATAAAAGAAATCAGCACCCTACCGGACATCATTAAACAAACCTACACTCTTGTTTATACACTTGATACAGAAGCTCTTCTCGCCAACAACGCGCGAGTATTGCCAGGTAAAGCCGTAAAAGTAGCAATCAAGCTCAAGCAAGAAACGGGGCAATATTGTATCCCCTATTCGGCAATTTTTGTCGATCCTACAGGTGGAACTGCGATATTTACGATCGATAATGGTATAGCACAACCTAAACCAATTACCGTTAATACGATACAAGGCCAAGATGTGTGCGTCTCAGGTAATATCGCATCAGGCGACGTTGTTATTATCGCAGGCACACATTACATCAAACCCGACACCGTACTGGGTAACATCAATATTATCGCTTCAATTTATCCCACACCAACCAACGTTAGCCAAAGTGAGCAAATTGCTCTTCAGTCATCTTCTCAATCACGCACCCAATAGGCAACATTCATGAACCTTGCAGAATTTGCCATCCGACAACGCACCTTTGTCATTTTCTTTTGTGCATTGTGCGTTGTTGCTGGCCTAACGTCCTATTTCAAACTGGGTAAATTAGAAGACCCAACATTTACCGTTAAAAGTGCCGTTGTAGTTACGCTTTACCCCGGGGCATCAGCTCTGGAAGTAGAAGAACAAGTAACCGATAAAATCGAAACAAAGCTCCAAGAAATGGAGTCCTTGTGGAAACTTCGTTCTTTGTCTCGGCCTGGTAGTTCAATGATCTTTATTGATCTTAAAGAATCAACCCGCTCGCAAGATCTCCCTCAAGAATGGGATTTACTGCGTAGAAAGGTTAATGACATTAAGCTTAATCTACCAGCAACAGCTCAGATAAGTATTGTTCAAGACGAGTTCTCTGAAGTCTATGGCATGCTTTTCGCTGTTACTGGTGATGGTATTGAACCTAGCGATCTTCGTTTGTATGCCAAAGAACTTCAACGCCGCATAAAAGCGGTTGAAGGCATTAAGAAAATTGAACTCCACGGTGTTCGCAATCAAGTTGTGAATATTGACCTTCCTGATGAACGCCTTGCTGAATATGGATTGTCATCAGCTCAGGTGATTAATCAATTAGCCAGTCATAACATGACCTATGATGCTGGGCAGTTTAAAGCTGGCATAGAACGTATTCGTGTAGATCAAGGCAGCGAATTCAAAAGCTTAGATGACATTCGTAATTTAACCATTAAGAGTGGTATCGGTGACTTTAGTTCAGGGCTTATTCGCCTTGGCGATATCGCAACGGTTTCAATGGGCTATCAAACACCCGCATTAACAGAAAGCCGATTTAATGGCACAGATGCGATTACCCTTGCGGTTAGTCCTAACAACGGTATTAATGTTGTCTCTTTAGGCGAAACCCTCAACCAAGTCATTGCTGAATACCAACAAATACTTCCTCTGGGTGTTGAAATAAACACGGTTGCTTTCCAACCTGAAGAAGTTCAGAAATCAATTAATAACTTCGTAACTAATTTAATTGAGAGTGTGGCCATTGTTGTTGTCATTCTATGGCTGTTTATGGGCTTTAAGAGTGCAATGATTGTTGGCAGCAGCTTGATGCTTACCATCTTATTGACTTTGGTATACATGAAATTTCAAGCAATTGACTTACAACGTGTTTCTCTAGGTACGTTTATTCTTGCTTTGGGAATGCTCGTTGATAATGCCATTGTTGTGACCGACATGATTATTAATAAGTTCAACAAAGGGGTTAATAAACTTAAAGCAACGAAAGAAACCATTGATGAAACGGCAAAACCGCTTTTAGCTGCAACGATTATTGCCATCATGGGTGCAAGCCCGGTTTTATTCTCGCAAACAGACTCTGCTGAATTTGCTATCTCAGTGTTTTGGGTGATGTGTTCATCCCTACTGCTATCATGGTTTGTTGCTATGACGGTCACGCCACTCATGTGTTGGCTGTTTATAAATCCTAAAATAGCTCAAGAGGGGCAACAAAATTCCAAACCATCCATTTATCAAAAAGCGATCTCATATACGGTGGCTCACCCATTAAAAGCGATTAGTCTTTTAGGGCCGTTGTTGGCGATTACCGCATTCGTCATTCCAAATATTGCGATCAACTTTATGCCAAGCTCAGATAGACCAATGGTATTTTTGGATTATTGGTTACCTAATGGCGCCCAAATAGAGCGTACATCGCAAGATATGACCCATATTGAAAAGTGGTTATTAGAGCAACCCGAAGTCAAAAATATTACAACGTTTGTTGGCGCAAGCGCCCCTCGTTTCTCTGTGACAGTAGAACCTGAACCATTTGACCCAAGTTACGGGCAAATATTAATTAATACACACGACTTTGATTCGATAGGTGCATTAGTTCAGCGAGGAGATGCATGGCTTAGAACAAATTTCCCTCATGCAGAACCGCGTTTTCGAGCGCTAAAACTGGCAACAAAAGATAAGTTCAGTATTGAAGCGCGTTTTATCGGACCAGATCCAAAAGTGCTTCATGCGCTTTCGGCACAAGCTCAAGATATTTTGGCAGCCAACCCTTACACCAAATATGTGCGTGATGACTGGCGTCAACCAAGTAAGGTCATTGTCCCGCTGCTGAACCAAGAGCAAGCACGTCGCGCAGGGGTTAACCGCACAGATATCGCACTAGCGATTAAACGAGCTACCGAAGGGGTTACATTAAGCCAGCTGCATCAAGGTGACGAGCTAATACCAATTAAAATCCGAAGTTCGAATGCCGACATCAGTTCATTAGACACCCTACCCGTTCGCTCTCTATTGGGAGTACATACTGTTCCGCTTGGACAAGTCGTGGATGGCTTTGAGTTGAAAACCGAAGAAAGCATGATTTGGCGACGTAATCGCCTTCCAGCAATCACTGTTCAGGCTGGCGTTGATGGCATGACGGCATCTGACGTTCGCAAGCAAATTGCTGCTCAAATCGAAGAAATAGAACTGCCTTATGGCTACCAGTTTGAATGGGGAGGTGAATATTACGATGAACATAGGTCAATCGTTGATACGCTAAAACAAATGCCTAAAGCATTACTCGTTATGGTGGTTATTCTTGTCGCTTTATTCAATGGCTTCAAACAACCCATTATTATTCTCACAACAGTTCCGCTCGCAGCAACAGGTGCCAGCTGGTTCTTATTGATAATGGATAAGCCCTTTGGTTTTATGGCGCTCATCGGTGCAATTGCACTTTCAGGTATGATCATTAAAAACGGTATCGTACTAATGGATCAAATTGAGTTAGAACGTGCAAACGGTCGAACATTAGAAGATGCCATTAAAGAGGCAACACTGAACCGCACAATGGCAATTTCAATGGGGGCATTAACGACAGCAATGGGGATGATACCATTACTTTCTGATGTGCTATTTGATCAGATGGCTGCAACTATTATTGGTGGTTTAGCGGCTGCAACCGTCTTATCACTGTTTATTATGCCAGCTTTATATAGGCTCTTTTATCGTGCTGATTTACATAAGACGCCTGACACGAACACGATGAAAAATGAGGAGCTAACCAATGAACTTAGCTAAACTCTGCCCTATCGCTTTAGCATTAATCATGACTGGCTGTGCAACAGCACCTGATTATTCAGCTCCTAACGATGTACTTATTAGCAATTACCTCAACCAAGGTGCTGACGGCACATCAAACGTACTTCAATCAAATGAAACAGTTTACTCAACGTGGTGGTATCAATTTAACGACAGTACACTCAATCAACTGGTTGCCGATGCACAACAGCAAAATATTCCGTTAAAAATAGCGGCAGAACGTATTAAGACAGCACAAGCTTACCAAAATATTGTTGAGTCATTTAAGGTGCCTACAGTCAGCTTAGGTGCTGGATATTCATCTTTAGGACTCAGTGATAATGACCCATTAATGGGGCCGCTGGTGTCAGCAAATAATCCATTGGGTACATCACTCATTGATAGTAACCAGCAAGCTTTCACTATGGGAGCAACTATTGCTTGGGAACTGGATTTATTTGGCCGCATTGACAAGCAAGCCCAAGCCGCTGAGATCCGAAAAGAGCAAGTCGAGATATATCGTCAAGGGCTGACAACTATGATCACCTCTGATGTTATTCATAATTACCTTCAGCTTCGCGGTGCACAAGCGCGTAAAGTGATTGCGAAAGACATGGTTGATGACCAAGAGGAAACGCTTGAATTAGTAAAGAAAGTAGCCAAAAGTGGCTACGGTTCAGATCTTGATGTAGCGAGAGCAAAAGCAATGCTCGCTGCGACAAAATCCATAATTCCACAATTAGATACGGCTGAAAACGCACACCGCCAGAGGCTGGCGATATTACTTGGCGAAACACCGTCACAAATGCAGGTGCGTTTTTCATTGCCAAAAACAATTCCAACATTCGAAGGGTTGATCCCAACAGGTCTTCCATCTGATTTATTAAAACGTCGGCCAGATCTGCAAATTGCCGAACGAGAAATGGCGGCCATTAATGCCGAGTTGGGGGCTGCTGTCGCTAACCAATACCCTAAGTTCTACCTTACTGGTGCACCAGGGTTTCTGGCGAAAGACTTTGATGACTTGTTCAGCAATAACTCAACAGCCTGGATAGCCAATATTGGCGTCAGCTGGAATATTTTTGATGGTGGGCGGACTGAAGCCATGATCGATCTGCAAGAAACGCGCTTTAGAAGCAGTGCTCTTGCTTATCAGCATGCTGTAAACGGTGCTATCGGTGAAGTGGAGACCTTGCTTAATGGCTACGGTAATAGTCAGCAATACCAGATGCTGATAACGGAATCTCAAACTGAAACGGATATCGCCGTTAAAAAGGCCAAGTCTCTCTATCGTGCTGGATTGATCGATTACCTCTCGGTTCTTGATGCACAGCGTCAGCAACATGTATTGCAAGACCGTGTCATTGCTGCTCGTTTACAAACAGCCAATATGGCCGTTGGGTTAAATAAAGCGCTCGGTGGAAACTGGGCTATTTAATCATTGAATGACGAATGTGCTACCACGTTATGTTCTTCAACATAATGTGGTAGCAAAAATATCTAAGCTAAATTACCGGCACTAAAACGTAATGAAGGCCAGCAGGTAAGACTGCTGGCTTTTTATTTACTCGAGATTAATTCAGCGGTATTACGAATCCAGTCCGATATTTATATGAGTTATATTACATATATGAAGTCATATTTTTCTTAACCGTAACAGCTAATAATGATATCAATTAATAACTTTTACTTTTTTCTCATTCTCCCACACAGATCAACCCTTTGTTTATTAAAATATTTATCGCCATTATTACACAGTGGTAAAAGTCATTTATGAAAAACCTAGATTATCACATGTCACGGAATGGAGCATACTGCCTCCAACAAACGAAGAGCCTAAATCAAGGCTCTGATGTTAACTTAATTCTGTGTTATATAATCGTTACCTCTGTTGGTTGTAATGTTGAATTATTTCAATCTCTCTACAGGTATGGTTATTTAACTAAATATGATTAGTGATGCATTTAGTACTAGATGCCATAATAAATGAAGGTAAGAAGTGAAAAAATTAAACGTTTCTATTACTACGTTGTTAGTTTTATTTTCAGCCGCAACATTAGCAGATATTAATATTGCAGATACAAAAAATGGTTCGTGGATAACGGTATCTAATAACGGTGCTGTAGAAGAGAATGCATCAGTTACGGTTTCAAATCTTCCACAAGTAACTCAATCATTTAAAACTAATTCGAATGGACGTGTATTCATTCCACTATCATTAAATAGTTCACGTTCTGTTCAATATAAAGCCATAACATCTGATGGTGTAGAATTATCACGCAGTGGCTTCCACAGCGTAAGTAAGCGCTAACCGCCTTAATAAAACATCAACCACATAATATTATAGTTTATCTCCATGATTTTTATAGACTATAAACCAAGGAAAAGAAAATGACGACTCTATCTGATAAGCCAGGTATCACTCTATTAAAATCTGGCTCATTTAAGTTAAATGATTTAAGTCAACTTCTTGAAGTCGAAGGTTTGAAAAGCCATATGGCTGAAGTTGCGGTGACAAATAATTCAAATGCATTAACCATTGGTCACTTCACCATGGAACCAGGCGTTGAATTTGAATATCTTTATGATTCTGTAGAATATAAAGTGATCACCAAAGGTAAAATTGTAATGCGTGACAAACAAGGTAATAAATATATTGCTGAAGTTGGTGATGTCATTTTATTTTCACCTAATGTCACCGTGATTTTTGATGCTGAAAGTGATGGTGAAGCTATTTATACTGCTCACCGAAAAGCAGCGCCTGAATTTGAGCCACAAGCATAATATTTAAGGTATTAGCATGATTAGTCAAATTGTTAATAAATATAAAGCGGTATTCTGTCCTTCTAATGGTGTACACATTCACCCTAATGTTGATAATGGTATTCAACCAACAGCAGATAATTTTGAAGGCGGCGTTTTAAAATGCCATTGTCGTTCAAATGCAGTTACTGTAGAGATCAAAGGGCAAAGTGCTCATAACCATGTTTGTGGCTGCTCTAAATGTTGGAAGCCTAGCGATAGTCTGTTCTCACAAGTAGCAGTGGTACCAAGAGATAACCTGAAAGTAACAAACAATGAGTCAAAACTTCAGGTTATTGACGACAGTGCAGCTATTAAACGATTTGCTTGTCAGGATTGTGGTGTCCATATGTACGGTCGAATTGACAATACCGATCACCCATTCTTTGGCTTAGACTTTATTCATACTGAGTTATCAAAAGAAAAAGGTTGGTCAGCACCTGAATTCGCAGCATTTGTATCCTCAATTATTGAAACAGGAACAAACCCTGAAGATATGGGGGCAATACGTAAGCAACTAAAGTCACTCGGCTTAGAACCTTATGATTGTCTTTCTCCTGTATTAATGGATGCAATCGCGGCACATATCGCAAGTAACAAATAACAAAAAGGCTCTTCGGAGCCTTTTTTCAAATGGTCATTAACCTACCTAAGAAAGTGCTATTTATGACCACCATTCCAACATTGACACTGCACCATATTGCGACAAAATCGTAGTGACACCGCAGAGATACACCCGGGCTCACTGGCCACCTTCTCTTTTTCTGCTCATTATTCCCTCTTGATTGTGTCTAACATTTAATCAATAATGATTTTCAAACACGCGTTTAATTATTAACGTGAAAATCAAAATAATAAGAGCAACTATGTCTTCAATGCTAAAGCTGCACAAACTTGACGGGTATATACAGTCAATTTACCTTGCTGAATACCCTCACGGTCTGCTGCTACTCGACGGCTGTAGCCGTGCCGACATCCCCTATATCAAGGCATTCATCACGGGTACACTCCATCGTCCATTGACGGATCTTTCGCTGGTTGTGGTAACCCACATGCACCCCGACCATGCAGGTGCTGCTCACCAGCTTAGAAAAATCTCAGGGTGTAAAATTGCAGCGGCCAATGTCGGCGGCGATTGGTATAGTGGCGTAGATGGTAAGTTAATGCATTTGGCTGATATTTACTTGGCAAAATGGGTCGCTAAACGAATGAAAAAGCCGTCACAAAAAGTGTGGTACTCCAGCATTTTAAAGCCCGATTATCGTCTTGATGATAATGAACCCTTACCCGGCTTCCCAGAATGGATAACCATAGAAACACAAGGCCATACTGATCGAGATATTTCGTTACACCACCAGCCAAGTAACCGTATTTATGTGGCTGATTTAATGGTGAAAGTAAAAGGTCGGTATATTCCGCCATTTCCTGTGTTCTACCCCAACCGCTACCGCCGTTCTTTACATAAAATTATCGATTTGAAAGCAAGCTCTCTCATTCTTGCTCATGGTGGTGAAATTCAGCCCTCTGATGAAGAATTTCAATACTTACTTGATCGCACCCCAACCAAACCAATAACGCATTGGCGATCGGTTAAAATGAAAGTAAAGAAAGCATTCACCAAACAACGTTAATATGTTGGATCGACCACACCTCGATGTACCGTTAGACTCTACACCAAAGGTATTCAAATAAAAGAAACGTTCCACGATTTAAAAAAACTCAATACGGCTTTGGTTTGCACCAAAGCCTGAACTTAAAGCTATAGATATGTCGATATAACTGACATACAGCGATTAACCGTTTCTTCTTTTTCACCCACAGGAGCTACATAATGAATCGCTGATTCTGCTGAAGCTTTATTTGCAAGTTTACTAATACACCATGCAGCTAAGTACTGAGACGACATGCAACCGCCTGCTGTCGCAATATTACCCTTTGAAAAAAACGGCTGATTCAAAACAGTGACACCAGATTCAAGCACCCAGGGCGTTGTTGTTAAGTCAGTACATGCAGGTATATTTTTAAGCAAGCCTAGAGCGGACAATAAAAGGGTTCCAGAACACTGCCCTCCGATTAGTTGCCGATTAGGATTCAATGTTAGTCGAGAAAGAATATTTTCATCTTCTGCTATAGCGCGTGTTAATACACCACTACCGAATAATACAGCATCTGCGCTATTTGCAAACTCAAGTGGTTGCTGAGCTTTAACAACAACGCCATTCATTGATGTTACAAATTCAGAGGGGCATGTTATTTGTACATTCCAGCCAAACTCTTTCATTCGATTTATAATGCTTGAAGCAATAAATGAGTCCAACTCATTAAAGCCTTCAAAGGTCAGTACTGCAATATTCATATCCAATTCCTTTTGCTTAACGCCAGCCATATAGCACGCCCTACTGAATATCAATCAAAACGGCTAACTCTAAAAATGCTGCCTTGAAGCATTTATAACGCAACTTATACCCACAGAACTCCACTAATAACCGTCCTAGCCGAGCCAATAAGTTTAATGCGTTTGTTTGGTAGAAGTTCTGTACATATATACCCTCCTCTCGAAGAGGCTTGATACGCATTGAATCTGGATTTCTTCAGCTTCTGCCCCCAGTATTGAGTTAAAGCGCAGTGAGCAGAGCCCGTAACTGGATCTTCATCTACACCAACCCATGGTGCAAAATATCGAGACACAAAATCCAAGTTTTGACCAGTTGACAGTGCTGTTACAACAACACCACGCCCTTCTATTTTCTTCAATGCATTAAAGTTAGGTGACAAATTAAACACTATATCGTCGCTAACTACTTCGATAATGTTTTTTGAGTCGAAGCCACCAAACGAAACTACCTGTTCATCACTAAGACCAAGCGACTGAATCAATATTTTATTTCTTGGTAAATCCAATAAGAGTTCCGTGCTTGGAAAATCCAGTTCAATTGTCGATTCGCAAATTCTAGCGGACAAAGAACCCGATAATGTGTTGAAGGTTAGTATATCCCCAACTTGCGCTAAGCCCTTACCTTTTAATACGTGTGCTACCGCTAGTGTTCCATGACCACATAACTTCACCTCTACTTTCGGTGTAAACCAACGCAAACTCATATTGTTTAACGTTAAGAAGGCAGTCTCTGATACTGCCATCTCCTCCGCAATCGAAAACATTAGCTCTTCAGTCAGAGGATTTTCTGAGATACAAACACCCGCAGGATTTCCCTTAAATGGCTCCGATGTAAAAGAGTCAACTTGGTAGATTTCTAAATCCATAACCACCCTCATATGTAAATTTTACGGTTGCATAAAGCTAAGATAAGCAACACACCCACTTATCTTTCAATACCCACAACTTTCATACCAAAACTGCCAAGTATAAAAACGAACCAACATTAAAAATATAGAACCCGATCCCATCTTAATCGGTAATACCTTTAATACACCTATAGCCAAGTAAAAATGTGCTAATGCTTATAATTAGATTTAGTTCTCACTTTCTGAGCGTTAATGATTCGAATAAATATCACGCCATGATGAGCAAAAAAGAAAAGGGAATATAACATGACTAAGTGGGTATGGGCCTTGCTGACATTTTTTATAGCATGCCTTCAGGCGAATGCAGCGACATCGCGCGATTTAGCCAAAACGACAACATCTTGGGACGGGCAACCACTTCCCAGTTACAATCTAAAGCAACCTGAAATAACCATCAAAAAAATCATCATTGCACCCGGCGAGAAACTCCCTTTGCATCAACACCCAGTGATAAATACCGGCATATTATTAACGGGTGAGTTAACTGTTCACACAAAAGACAAGAGCGTCACGATTAAAGCTGGGGATACACTGGTCGAAGTCATGAACACCTCACATTACGGTGAAAATAATGGCAGTGAACCAGCAAAAATTATTGTCTTTTACTTTGCAGAAAAAGGGACAAAAGTGACAGTGTTAGATCACTAGGCTAGATTAAACATAAATTCAGGTTCTAATGTTCTTTAACGGTTAAGGGGGTAGTTACTCTTACGTTAGTATATCGCTATTATGCACTGGAAAATGCCCCCCATGCGACTACAGTAATGTCTAGCATCATTACAATATGGCAAAGCCATATAGGCTGACATTATGAACACCTTTTCTAAGCTTAGAAACCAAATACAGGGGCGAGTGATCGTACCTAATGATCCAGATTACGACGAAAAAAGACAGATCTGGAATGCCATGATTGATAAGCGCCCAGCGGTTATCATTCAATGCAGCAATGCTTCTGATGTACTCCACGCGCTAAATTATGCCAAGGATAATCAAGCTGAAGTGACTATTCGTGGAGCGGGACACAATATTGCAGGTAATGCGATTTGTGACGATGGGGTCATGATTGACCTTTCGGAAATGAAAGGTGTTCGTATAGATGCCAATAGCCAACGTGCTTATGTTCAACCCGGTGTCACCTTAGCGGATTTCGACGCCGCAGCACAACAACATGGGCTCGCCACCCCTGTCGGTATTAATTCAACAACGGGCATAGCTGGGTTAACACTCGGAGGCGGTTTTGGCTGGTTAACCCGTAAATACGGTATGACCATTGACAACTTACTCTCTGCTCAAGTCACTACTGCAGATGGCCGTCAATTAACTGCATCTGAAAACGAAAATAGCGATCTCTTCTGGGCTATCCGTGGTGGTGGTGGCAACTTTGGGATTGTCACAGAGTTTGAGTTTAAACTTCACCATGTGGGGCCAGAAATTGTTGCGGGTTTGATTGTTTATCCTTTCGATCAGGCTAAGCAAGTGCTTACCTCTTATCGTGAATTCACCCAAACCGCCCCTGAAGATCTTAATGTTTGGGTCGTCATGCGCCAAGCGCCTCCTCTACCTTTCTTACCTGAAGAGGTGCATGGAAAAGAAGTGATTGTATTAGCCATTTTTTATGCTGGTGAAACTGAAGCAGCTGACAAGCTAATTGAACCTCTTCGCCAATTCGGCACACCTTATGGCGAACATATAGGTGCGCAACCTTATACCGCTTGGCAGCAAGCATTTGACCCATTACTCACCGCAGGTCAACGTAATTACTGGAAATCACATAATTTCACAGACCTTGGCGATGAAGTGTTTGCTCACCTACTACACTACGTCGGTGATCTTCCATCTCCACAATGTGAAATCTTCATTGGCCAGCTTGCAGGTGTCGCAAACAATGTCGATTCTACTGCCATGGCCTACAGTAGCCGTGATGCTAAGTTTGTCATCAATGTGCATGCTCGCTGGGAAACACCCGACGAGGATGAAAAGACCATTGATTGGGCAAGAGACTTCTTCTATGCGACAAAACCTTATGCATCCGCCGGTGTATACGTCAACTTCATGACCGATGATGAATCAAGCCGAGTCTCTGCAGCTTACGACTGTAATTACCAACGGTTAGTCGATATAAAACGCAAGTACGACCCAGACAATTTCTTTCACCATAATCAAAACATTAAGCCTTAAATACGATTTCAGGCCGCTTTATAGCGGCCTGAAACTGTCTCACAATGATATTATTTTACGTTTTTAATCTTCGTCACTCACCGAATTTTTAAAACCTTTAATTGACTCTCCAAGGTCAACCCCTAGGTTTTTTAACTTGCTGGTCCCAAATAATAGTATTGCAATAAGTGCAATGATCACTAATTGCCAAACGCTGATTCCACCCATAACTTACAACCATAAAATAGATCATTGACAAGCGTTAATAAGATAAATAATTATCTAAACAAACTGAAAGCACCTTACTGAATGGTTTTATAATCACCTTCATTTAGTTCGTCTAACGTGAATAACGTCGTTACCTTACTTTCATTATGAACCCCTAATGCGGCATCAATAGGTGTAATAACTAATTCATATTGAATATTTGAGTCAAGTTCCGATATATCACGTAATGGCACATTAAATCTTTTTGTGGTTGATGCATAAACGGTTTCAGCGCCAAAACGTTGATTAATTAATGCTGAGCGTTCCCCATGAGTATTTAATTCATTTAGCTGAATTAAATAATACAATGCTGGAACAATATGGCCTCGGATATTATCAAACTGGACACGTAACTTATCTTCCGTTATCACCAAGTCCAAATTGTGTGAAAATGGCATCTCGGTCTGTTTAATGTTATCCAAATAAGCATGGTCATATTTATTCAACTCCACATTACTATTATTATGCCCGTATACCCAAGTAGGGCCACATAGCGCGCCTGCGGAACGGAAGCTATTCGGCGACAATTCATTATCTGTGTAGTCTGGTTCAGGCCTGTACCAACCACCATTACGACGCATATAATATTCATCAGCAGCCAAAGCAATACGCTCTACTTCAACACGATCATCATAAATTTCAATAAGTAATAAAGACCACACTGGCACTTCGACAGAGCGCACTAACTCATCATTATCACTAATGGTGGCATTAGCATCGACCCATTGATAATTTATACTTCCACAGTTAAATGCGGTAAATCCGTCCTGCAATACAGAGCGCTCGTCAGTATGAGTATAATGTGAATGACCTGAAAAATGAATGACTTCTGGGTGTTCCTTTAATACTGCTTTAATGTCATGCTGACCGCCATTATAAGCACCATTATTCACACTACCAGGTAAAGGGTGATGACCATGAACAATAATAGGTTCATTGTTATAATCACTTAATTGCTTAATACCCTCTAAAGCATTACGTACAAATAGAGCTTGCGCTTTACCTGCATCACTATTTCTACCAAGCATAGAATCGTAGCCAATCACATGAATATTTTTCACTTTTTTATGGTAATAACCGTCCTGCTCATCTTCCTGTACAATTGGAAACCATGCTTTCGGATATGCATGAACCATATCCATAACATATGCGTCATGGTTACCGCGGCTCAAAAGTACTTCGGTATCCATCATTCCAGTGCGTGACAAGTTAGAACGTAATACTTCATGAGCAAGGGAGTGAGTCCAACCCGTTGTTTTATCATTATCACCAATAAGATCCCCCACCCCTATAATCAAATCAGGGTTAGGCATATAGGTTTTAAGTACGTCGAAATGAGAAATCCACGACTCACCAAAGCGACTCTGATAAATATCTTTGAATTCAGAATCAGAGAATGCAACCATTGAAAATATCGGTGTGCCCTTTTTCACTAGATACGTGTATATAGCAACTTCACTTTTCTCTCCATCACGAAACGCGCGTGCATGTATCGTGGTTGATTGAGTTAATGTAATCCCCGTATTCGCATCGTACATCACATCACTCTGATCAGGGTCGAAACCATCAAGTGAATAATAAATAGCAGTTTCAGAACCTGTTTTTTCAAAAAAAACGGTCACTGTATCTTGATACCTACCGGGCTTGGTTATCGCCCGAGGTCTATCGAAAAAAGGAAGCGTAGGTAATGTTGGTTCTTCAGGCACAGTTTCAATTTTCCCATCAGAACTCGTTGTGTTACATCCCATCAATAATGTTGGCACAGCTGTGAGGACAACAGTACTACTTGCCTTACCAAAAAAACGTCGGCGCGATTTATTTATGCTTTCACCATTTTCTGAAACTTTCATTTTCGACTTCCATATAGAATAAGATAGATACAAATTAAACGATAAACATGACTTTTATTCGTGATGTTTGTTTAGTTTTGATTTGAACAGACACAATTAAAACTTTACTAATGTAATTATTAAAAACTCATATAATCCAATAGAAACTTGTGTGTTAATATGAAAAATTAATTATCAAAATACCAATGTAACTGTAACCAGCCTTTATTATTCGCCTCATACCTTAATCGCTCACAGCCGTTAACGACCACAGGGTAATCTACCTCTAATAACAGGGGTAAATCATTAATTGAGTCTGAGTAAAAATGAATAGGGGTATACTGCTCTCCACGGCTTTCAACCCATTGTTCAAGACGTATCACTTTACCCGATTGATAGCTTGGGGTGCCTTGTATTTTCCCAGTATAACAACCGTCTTTAATCACTAGATCGACACCTTCGGCATGCGGTATATTCAAGTATCGGGCCATTGCTTTAACCAGAAACGTAACGCTTGCAGATATGATCATACAGGTGATCTCTTTCTGCTTAAGCTCTTGTAACAATGCTTTTGCTTGAGGAAATATATATTTTGCTGCTGACGACTGAACATAATTGTCAGCCATCGTATCGATCTCTAAAGCTGAATACCCTTTTAATGGCGAGAGACTAAATTCGATATAAGCATCTAAGTCCATTTTCCCTTCATAATAAAGCGCCATCATGCGCTTGTCTTCTTTCAAAAATTCTTTATCGACAAGGCCTAGCTCTTCAACCAAAAATTGATGCCATAGCATGGATAAATCATTAGCAATTAACGTTTCATCCATGTCAAAGATGGCCAATTCATAGGGTTGGTTTATTTCTTTTACTAACATTGAGGTATACCTGTATACAGGCTGTATTTATTACAGCCTGTATTATTTAATGAATAGAGTTATTTAATGGATAGAATTGTTGTGCGGTTTGGGTGACCTATGGCGTTAGCGAATACGCCAGCTTTGGGTTCTTTTTAGCAGTAAGTAACTAATCACCCCATGTATAATTCGAGCAACTGCTGATGTCAGCATGATCATGACCGCCATTGCAGCAGCGGCAGCGGTATAGCCCATCTCATCAAGGTGCATGACCGCAATTGAGGCTAGAGCATTTTCTGTCGTATATAAGAAGATGACCCCTGACGTCGTTGTCATTGCATTCACAAACAAATAACTGCCAATATCTAACACTGCTGGTAATGCAACAGGCACAGATATTTTTAAAAATGCTTTGTATTGCGGGATTTTCAACGAAGCAGCCACCGCTTCAATTTCAGCTGGGATCTGTCGTAATGCTGTTAACGCTGTCATATGTCCGACGGTATATAAGTGAACTACCGTACAAACAACCAATATTGTCATCGTGCCATAGATACTGTTCAATGGATTAGACGGCGCATTAAAGAAAAATATATACCCCAAGCCTAAGACCATTCCAGGTACAGCCATTGGCATCATCGCAGCAAGATGAAGCGTATTACGCAACGGCCCCATAGTACGGCCTTTACCAACACAATAAGCAACGATAAATGTAATCGCCGTACCGATAACGGCAACTAGCAATGACATCACGACTGAGTTATAAAACGGTGCCCACCCGTAACTGATAAAACGGCTAAAATCGTAGTTATTCAGTGTTAATGCTGTATTGTAAGGCCAAAAGCTGACAACCGAACCATAAACAGCCATCCCAATCACCACCATAATTGAGATAGCAATCATGCTGCAAAATACAAACGAGATGCTATCACGTATTTTATGCGGTTTAGGCTGATAAATAACAGAGCTCGCGCTCATCATATTTTGCTGTTTTTTACGAATACGTGTTTCAATCGCAAAAGAAAGTAAAGCCGGTAGTAGTAGTACAACGGATGTAACCGCACCCATTGCAAAGTTATGCTGACCAATCACTTGCTTGTAGATATCAGTCGCTAGTACGTTATATTGTCCACCAATAACCTTTGCTACCCCGAAATCGCAAACAACAAGGGTAAAAATAACCACCATGGCACTCATTAGGCCATACTTTGCACCGGGTAATGTCACCGTGAAAAAAGTTCGAATAGGTGATGTTCGCATTGCTCTCGCGGCTTCGTATAACCTTTCATCCGCTGTTGAGAGGCCTGTACTCATAATTAACAGCGCATGTGGGAAACACCAAAACACTAGCCCTAATACAATACCTATTGGGCCATAAATGCTATTTCCCATTAGCCACTCTTTCCATATTCCCTGATTACCAAATAAGTAAACCAAAGAAATTGCGGGTAAAAGTGAAGGGGCAAGAATCGGCAAACTGCCAATGATTTTAAATAGTCGCTTTCCTGGCATACAGGTTCGAGTTAGCGCGTACGAGTAAAAGAACGCCAAAAACCCAACAATTGTTGAAACGGTAACACCGATGAATAAGGTATTATAAATAGAGTGTGTTAATGCAGGGTTGGTTAAGTAATTCGCATAATTCACAAACCCAACATATTCACCTGCGCTATTTTGAACACTTTTTGCGAACATCGCACCCAGCGGAGCAAATAGCCCAAGCAACATAATTAGTGCAGCCAAAATTAATACCGCAGCCATTACCAGTTGGTCTGTACTCACATGTTTAATTAGCTTTCCAAATTTATGATGTCCGACCCATTGACGTTTAAGTGGAAGTGCCGCTTCTAAACTCATGCTGGTGCCCCTTCAAACACATGCGCGTGCTTTGCATCCCACATTAGACGGCATCGTTCTCCTTTCGCTGGCAATCCTTTTTTTGCCCGCTCTGACGAGATATCAACTTGAACAACCGGTAACGTCGAGTCTGGCTGGCACTCTAGTCGTACATAGGCACCCATGAATTCCAACGCATTTACCGTTGCATTCAAGCCTGATTGTCCGTCTTCTGCTAAGCGAATCTCTTCCGGACGCAATGCTAAATTCACCGACTCTGAATCAACCATTCTTGGTGATTTGAACGTAAAGTCGTCAATTTTTAATGTGTCTTTTTCCATCACGCGTGCAGGTAAAAAGTTCATGGTGCCAACAAACTTCGCAACAAATTCTGATGCTGGGTGGTTATATATTTCTTCTGGTGTACCCACCTGTTCAACGACACCATGATTCATCACTACAATGCGATCTGCCATCGTCAGTGCTTCTTCTTGATCATGAGTAACCATGATCGTGGTAATACCAAGTTGGCGTTGAAGTTGGCAAATTTCATGGCGTAAATGAGTACGCACCTTCGCATCCAGCGCTGACAGAGGCTCATCCAAAAGAAGTAAACCGGGAGATAGTGCTAAAGCACGACACAAAGCGACACGTTGTTGTTGCCCACCCGATAATTGAGCTGGAAATTGATCGTCATAGCCATCAAGATCGACCAGTGACAACCACTCACTGACTTTCTCTAAAGCAGCCGCTTTTTTAAGGCCTCGGTTTATCAATCCAAAAGCGATATTGTCTGCAACCGTTAGGTTTGGAAACAAGGCATAAGATTGGAACACAATACCGAAATCACGCTGCTCTGGCGGCAATAAAGTGATATCACGATTATTTTGGCTTATTTGACCAGATGTCGGTAATTCAAGCCCTGCAATTGCACGCAGTAAGGTGGTTTTACCGCACCCTGAAGGCCCAAGGAAACAGACAAACTCTCCTTCATTGATATCTAGCGATATCCCTTTCAGGGCAGAAAACTCACCAAAATTCTTTATCAAATTATCAATATGCAGATATTTTTTGTTCAACATTACGTATTACTCTGTATGGCACCAAAACGAAAATAATGAGCGATATGACCGCTTTTATTCAGCGGCCACATCGATATTACTCGCGAGCGTTATTTAGCGTCTGATTTTCCATCAAAGCGGCTAGTCCACTCTTTAATGATGTTGCTGTAATTATCAGATGCCCATGCAAAGTCATTCGTTATCATCAGTTCAGTTGCGTTATCAGGGTAATGTGCAACAGGTTTAGCCAATTCACTGATTGCGATAACTGGGTAGAATTTGTTGTAAGCGCGGTTTGCGTCTTCAGAAGCAGCAAAGTCGATTAGGGTTTGAGCCGCCTTTAGGTTACTCGTGCCATTTACCACAGCTGCAGCTTCCATGTCCCAACCAACGCCTTCCGACGGGAAGATCATATCGATTGGCGCACCTTGCTCTTTTAGAGTCGCACCTCGGAATGCAAATGATACACCCATCGTTGCTTCACCTGTTGCCGCTAGGTTACAAGGCGCTGAACCAGAGTGTGTATAACGAGCAATATTCTTGTGCAGCCCTTCCATGTACTCCCAGCCCGCATCTTCACCAAATTGTTGCAACCAAGCTGATACGTCAAGGAAGCCTGTACCTGATGATGCTGGGTTAGGCATAACAATATGGCCTTGGTATTCAGCCTTCGTCAGATCAGCCCATGATTCTGGTTTTTCAAGACCATGCTTTTTAGCTTCAATGGTGTTAAAACAAATACCCGCAATCCATGCATCCATACCAATCCAGTGTGGAACTTCTCGGCTATCACGGAATTTTTCGTCTAGCTTTTCTAGGCCTACAGGTGCATAAGGCGTCAATACGTTTTGATTATCCAAAACCATCATAGATGTCGCCGCTAGCCCCCAAATAACATCAGCCTGAGGGTTTGCTTTTTCTGCCAATAAACGTGCTGTTACTACGCTCGTTGAATCTCGCATAAAATTGAGCTGAATTTCAGGGTGCGCAGCTTTAAATGCAGTTTCAAGCTCTCTGATTTGTTCAATTTCAAAAGCGGTATAAACATTCAACTCTTGCTTTGCGAACGCAGCAGCACTTGTTAAAGAAGCTGCAATAGCAGTAGCGAGTATCAGTTTGTTCATGGAAATCTCCGTATCATTAAAGAATAAGCAATTAAGTTACTACATACCTTAATGAAGCAAGATTAAGTAAAAGTTACATAAACCTTATTATTTTCATGATATTAACAAAGTAAAACTTAAGTTCTCATTCATTAATTCGTCATGGTGTTAAGTAAAACTAATATAACCAATCATTCATATAATGGTCATGTATATGCATTATTTTCTATTTACCCTCCTTATTGGAAACCTACACTTATGCTACCGCCATTAAAATCACTGGTCGCTTTTGAAGCTTGCGCAAGACATAACTCAATAACCAAAGCTGCCGAGGAATTACACGTTACTCAAGCCGCTATCAGCCAACACATTAAAGCATTAGAGCACTATCTTGGTTTTCCTTTATTCAACCGTGAAAAAAGACGCTTAAAGCTGTCTATTCAAGGCTTACAGTATTACCCAACCGTTCATCAGTCTCTTCGTGCTATTAGCACTCAAACCAAAGCGTTAACGCATAGAAACGAACCGCAGCTGCTTTCAGTCAAAGTGAATACCTCGTTTGCCTATCATTGGCTTATTCCAATACTTGACGATTTCTACCAGCAACACCCCTATATTCGTATTAAGCTTTACTCAGAAGACTGGCCTCAACTAGAAGCAACACAAACGAATGTCGATATAGAGATCGTTAATGGTCAGCCAAACCCAGAACAACACACTGAACTGCTATGTAAAGAATATTGGATTGCCGTTTGTAGCCCTGCTTTTAAAGAAAGGCATAAAGAAGCCATAGCTGCGGGTGCGTTTGAAGAACTCCCAGGGATATATGTACGTGGCTATGCTGAAGGTTGGCACGAATGGATGGCCAGTAGTACGCAGAATTCATCTCCTCCGGTTCAACACTACGAAGTCGATAGTACTTTAATGGGGTTAGAACTTGCGGCACAAAGCGCTGGGTTAATGCTATGTCGCTCTCTTAATGCAATACCACAACTGAAAAGTGGCCGTATAATAATGATAAATAACCATCTTATTGCATCGACAGATAGTCATTATTTACAATATGATAAAAACAATGCGCCGCCGAAAGTTAACCTCTTTACAGCGTGGCTGAGACAAAAGCTGCTGACACTGCGTCCCGACGAACAGTTTTTTTCCGCAATACCCGAACTATCTAAACAACAAGTATCATGAGAAAACAATGCATTACATCCTCCTAACTATCGCTATTATTGCTGAAGTTGCAGCAACTACAGCCCTAGCCAAAACAGCAGGCTTTACTAAACTGGCCCCTACCCTCGCTTGCTTATTTTTCTACTTCGTCGCTTTTGCCTGTCTGGCACAAGTTGTGAAAATTATACCTGTTGGGATAGCCTACGCTATTTGGTGCGGTGCAGGTGTTGTGTTAGTCGCGGGACTGGGTTGGATGCTTTACCAACAAAAACTTGATATGCCGGCAATCATCGGTATTAGTCTGATCTTAACCGGTACCATTATAATTAATCTTTTTTCTAATTCAGTCTCCCACTAATCGCCTGTTTTTATAAATCTAAAGGCGTACATTCGGGTAAGCTCAGTACAATAATATCGACCTAGAACACATACTTGCTAGATATCTGTTTGTGAACACCACCATACTCAGCATTAAATCTACCGCCAAGGTGAACTGGCATTAAGTGGATGGGTACGTCGTTGCTCCTTTGCGATGTGTAAGCTGAAACTCATCGAGGATGAGTTTCAGCTTAGGAAACATGAGCATCAACAGATGTGAGGAAAACTACCGTTGATTTAGCTCACTCAGTTTACCACCAACACCTTGCGAATAGGCACGATCATAATACTCGTCCCAGTTGATAGACCAGAACATCACACCACCAAAGTTATCGTAGCGTTTTTCAGGAACAACGGTATCACATTGAGTACCAAGAACGAGGCAATCTAACGCCTTATTGGTATCAGCTATTGTAGCTTGACCACTGCCTGCGGCTTTAGCGCCTGATGGAAGGCCAATTGATACCTGATCATCACGTAATGGTTCAAAGTTTGGACCTTGACCATATGCTGTTTGAAAGCCTTCAACCAACATTTTCTGGGCTGCAACCATCATATCAACAGAGCCAGCAGGAGCTGTACCGCCATATGGATGTTCTAAACCACCGTTGTTATATAGCTGAACATGTAGAAGATCGAGCATATCACGGGTTTCGTTAATCACCGGCAAGTAAGCCCCCCAGACGCTACCATCTGCCACGCTTACATAACCACCTTGAACATACGGGTGCTCTGGCGCCATGGTGAGATACAAATCCCTGCCAAGTTTGTCTTGAATACTACGTAACGCACGAGGAAGACGTTTCTGAATTTCTGAACCGTTGACTAGGCCCGAACCACTTTCGTAGTCCACATCCAATCCATCAAAGCCCCACTCTTGAACAATTGCCGTTAGACTTTCAACAAAGGCTTGCTCAGAAGCATCATTGTTAAGGGTAATCGTGCCTTCAGCACCACCAAGTGATAGTACAATCTTACGACCATCAGCTTGTAAAAGCTGAATATCTTGCTTGAAACGCTCTGCATCAATGGCTGGGCAGCCTCCATCACCTGAGAATAGGTTGAAGTAGTTACTTCCTGGTGCTGAGTGGCTGGTATCGGCAAAGGCAATGTCGATCACATCCCATTCGGTAGGAATATCGCTTAGGTTCATTGGGCAAACAGAACCGTTTACGAAATTATGCCAGTAGCCAACGAGTTTGTGCTTTCTTTCTTCAATCAATGTCACGCTGATTGGTACCGCACTTGAAAACTCTTCATCGCCACTACCATCAATTGCTTTTGCTTGGATCTGGTAATCACCCGCAGCTTCAGAAGTCCAAGTTGCTTTATAGGGTGCTTGTTGAACCGTAGCAACAACTTTACCATTTACAAGAAATTCAACACGATCAATATCTGAAGTAAACGACTTCGCGTCTGCCTGCATCGCAACAGGTGTACCAATGCTAAAGCGTGAGCCGGCTGTTGGCTTCGTTAGGTCAACGACTAGAGCTTGATCGGTAACAGTCACTTGCTGAGTGGTCTCACCTTCAGCGTTATCTTCATCAGTTGCTATGGCTTTTAGCAAAGTGTTACCGATATTTACTGGAGTCCATTCAAGCTGGTAATTATTACCATCAGCAATACCAGTACCAATAAGCTGATTGTCTGCGAAGAATTGTACTTTAGTGATAGCAAAGTCACCTGCCGTAGCATTCGCCACGAGGTTTGTTGGAATACCTGCTAACAACGTTTCACCAGCAGTTGGTGAGGTAAAGCTAAGCTCAGGAGCTGTACCACAGTCGCCTTCATGCTTCCAAGCATCTTGCCAATGTTGGCCAACACCTGGTTCGTATGCCCATGCGGCACCACCACACCAGCCAGCAACCTGACAGCTATATTGATTATCAACGTTAGTAACGAGTTGGCCCTGGGTATAGCTTTCGCCTTCTGTATAGGCAGGGAGATCCTTACAACTACCACCAGGTGTACTGCCGTTAACGGTGAAACTCACCGCTTCTGTTTTGGTGCTCTGCTGTTCGCTATCAATAGCTTGAGCAAACACAGCGTGGTTTCCTGCAGTGGAAGTCCAGTGGTGTTCGTATGGTGCATTGTTATCGCTGCCAACAAGGGCATCGTTAAGGTAAAAATCTACGCGGTCAATGCTACTATGGTTGCTGCTGGCATCGGCAGCTATAGTCACGATGTCACCTTCATCGAAGGTGCTGCCCGAACTCGGTGAAGTTAGAGTCACTTCTGGCGGTAAGGCAATATCACCATCGACAATAGCCACATTCACCTGACTGGTTTCAGTCATGTTGTCGATGTTGGTAGCTTTTACTGAAATTACCGTTTGGCCTAGTTGAGTTGGCGTCCATTCCGTAGAAAATGGTTCTTGTTGGATAATGGCTACTGACTCTCCATTTACAATAAACTCAACTTCTTTTATCTCAGAGTTTTGGCTGCTCACTTGGGCCGCAAGTAAAATGGGTTTATCGAGAACGAATTGGCCGCCATCTTGAGGGGACGTTATGGTAATTGCAGGTGGTTGTGGCTCGCCAGAATCACACTGACCAAGTAAGCTCCATTCCTGCCACTGACCTGAAAATTCGTCAGGAGCATTACCTTTAGACCACCAATTAGCTTGATAAGCATGCTCAAGGTGCTGAATACTCTCACCTTCATTATAAACTGTAGTGCTATTCCATACTTCTAGCCCTGTACAGTCATACCCACTAGCAAATACCTGAGGTGAAATTAATGTGGCAATAATGCCTGTAAGCGTTAACTTTCTCATTAAAGATCCTATTTATGTATTTTTATTTCCATTGACAGCAGTCATCCGAAAAACCGAGAACGATTTCCAGTTCTCGGTTTAACATCATTGGTTACCAACTGGTGATAACATCAATACAGTCAATTAGTTGTTATCAATCAGCTCATTGAAGTATTCAACCTGCTCTTTGGTAGTCAAACTTTCGGTATTCGAACCAAGGGTCCAAATAAAGAAACCACCATAACCACTTAGCTTCTGCCACTCGGTACGCTTGATATTATTCTCGCGAGTTTCAACAAACCGGCCATCAGGTCCCCACTGGCTATTAATCGTATTACCAAGCACAACTTTGGTCTTATCGCCGATATGCTGTGCATAGTTCGCCATTGCAACTTCATATTTGAAGTTTTGACCTGCGTCGTAAGCCATCACATTGAAGAAGTCGAACGTATCGCGGGTATTTTGAAGTAACGAGATCACTTCACCATGGTGTGCAGAGCGAGAAGGCTCTACAAATGAACAGTCTTCGTATACCGATGGGTTGGCACACTCGACTGGATCAGCACCTACGTGGTAAGTCGTCAGTGACAACAGCTTACTATTACCAATGCGCTCTCGCAGCAAAGCGACCAATGCTTCTAGGTTCCGGTTATCTTGTTCTGAAATACGAACAGTACGCTCAAAATCAAAATCGATACCATCTATAGTCGCGTAACCCGCTAATTGATATGCGTTGTAATCACAGTCACCCTGCCAATCGTACGCCAAACACTCACCAGCCAATTCTTCAGGCTTCAAACCTTTTTTATACACTGGGTATGGCGTGTTTAAGATAGATACCAACTCATCAGCAATCGCTTCACGCTGTCCTTCTGTCCCCATGTGAGTCCACATGCTGTCATACGCTGCACCGCCCATTGCTACCATCATTGCTTTGTGTGGCTGTTCATGTTTAAGCTGAGTCCATGACTGGTACTGTGGTGCAATCCAACTAGAATCATAATCTGGCGTGATCATACCATCAGAGATTGTCACCTTACCTGATGCATCCCACTGACCAAATGACAAAAAGTAACCATCACCTTTAGAGTTTTGCAGCTCTTCAATATCTGATAACCCCCAAGAAGTGAGGTAAGTGATAGAACGATCAGGGTTATCGCCTAATTCAGGTCCAGACGCAGATTCCTTTACTTCGATCTGTGCCGGTGCGGAGGTTTGCTTCTGTCCTTCAGAGTTATAGGCTATCGCCGTGATAACATGCTCACCAACTTGCGCACCATTCCATTGATACTCAAATGGCGCTTGGGTCAATTCTTCCAATACATCGCCGTTCAGAAGGAATTGTACTTTCGTTACATTACCTTCAAACGATTTAGCTTCAGCTGCCAAGCGGATACTGCGCCCTTGATAGAAGGTTGAGCCATTCGTTGGTGCAGTTAGGCTTACCACGATATCAAGATCGGTTACTGCAAGTGTTATTGGTGCAGTTTCAGACGAACCTTCCTGATCATTGTGCGCCACAGCCGTAAGGTTATATACACCTTCGCTCTGTGCTGGCAATACGATATGGTACTCATCGCCATTGATCGGATCAGTACTCGAGCCTGCGAGTTCACCGTTTAATTCAACGTCTACTCGCGTGACTTTTGCTTCGTCATCGGCAGCATTCACAATAACAGGAATAGTTTCACCCGGACGGAATCGGTCGCCGTTGCCCGGAGAGACAAGATCAACTTGAGGAATTGGGGTTGGATCGCACTCACCATCGACATCCCAAGCATCTTTCCATGCATCAGGGTAATTAGGATGACCAGTGCCTGGAGCCCATACCGGGTCACCACACCAGCCAAAGACTTTACAGGTATAGATAAACCCAACATTGGTTACCTGATCACCCACTTGATATGGTGTGCCATCTTGATACAGCGGAACATCACCACACTGATTACCAGAGTCTTTGGTCACAGTTATATTTACTTTGGCATTACCTGTTAGTGATTGCTCATCAGTCGCAACGGCTTTCAACTCGACGCTACCAGTAACGTCAGGGTTCCAATCACATGAAAAGTCTGATGTCGTTGTTGCATCAATCACACACACTTCTTGGTTATTGGCTGTCACTTGAATCGTGGCTAGATCATCATCAGCATCAGCATCAGTGGCATTTAGTTGAATGTTAACAGTGTCAGACTGCTTGAATGCCCCCCCTTCTTCTGGGCTCAAAAACTCGACTTCCGGTGGTTGGAACTCATTCGAATCATTGTAAATTTCAACTGAAGCATTATCGGCTTTTATGCGAGTACCAGCTTCATTAAACAGGATAACCTCTATGGATCCGGAGCCTAACTGAGATGGTGTCCAAGCCATATCATACTCTGCTTGGTCTTCTTGAACTTGCTGGATACCCACTTTTTGATTAAATGCCCAGAACTCAATCTGATGGGCGTCATCACCCTCTACGTTAGCAACAATATTTGTTTGCAGGCCAAGTTCTAGTCGGTCGCCATCTCGCGGTGACAACAATGAAACGTCACCGGACGGCGGTATCTCGCCACCTTCACCGTTAAATTCCACACTCTGCTCAAATGCATCAAGATCGGCGATCATACCGCCAAAGCTGACCGTAATGACAAAGTCATCCCCTTGCGACAAAACAGAATTTGCCCAATCTTGCTGAGGAAAGTCAAACGTTAACGTATGAAGCACTTTACCATCTGAAGTCGGCGTATGTACCAAACTCCATGCCGGATATGCCAATGCCGTTGATGACCAATTAATGCTCGATGCAGCGGTATCTAATACAAATTCTAAAGTCGATTTATCTACTTCTACACCATCGGTATCAGCATTTTCGACATTAATCTGGTACGTACTCCAGTGTTGTCCTTCACTTTGTGGAGTAACACCAATATCAACATTACTTGCAATTGCCATCCCCATTGGAGAAATCATTAATCCTGCTGCAATTAATGCGCCAGTTACTTTATTAACACGTTTATTAAATAATGGTAAACGCATAGTTTATCCCTACTATTATTTTATTATGATTAAGTAATACCTCTTAAGGGGAAAACCAACTGAAATAATCCGAATAGCGTTAAACAGAGAAAAAGGTTAATACAAAAGGTAAGTAAGGTACTAAATGTACACGTACTAAACGATTTCTCTACCCTTCGAAAATAATATTCAAAACCCCTTAGAAGCAAATATATGATATCCAACTTTCTAGACATTTAAAGTATAGATGGTTGAATCAGGATCACACAATTAGAAATTAAATATCATTTAATAAAAATAATATAAAATAAATACTATCCACTAAGAAAAAATCAATTAAACACCCAAAAGGTCAGACCACGCATTAGTTTAAAATATTACACCAAACACACAAAAACCATTTGAAATCAACATACTAAGATCACAATACGACATCACTGGTTATATTTAAAAATCTCAAAACTAATAAAGGAATGAAAATGACAATATTGACGGAATTGACAAAATTAACGAAGATAACGATAAGCAATGACAAGGTTTTGAAAATAAAACCGATAAAAATAACTACTACTTAGATGCAGGAATGATAATTACATGATATGTAACATGGGGATAGTTGTTCTTAATGAATGTTTTAACTGTTAGCAATAATCAATATTAAGCTCAAACAAAGCTATATCATCACTAGCCTTAACTTGATAAGTTCGATTTATCTTATGATTATCTAAACGTGTATTAATAGGATGCTCACAAATTTCATCTATAATAGATTTAGAAATATCCTGGATGTGCTGATGAAGTAAACTACCAGTATTCACTATCTGCTGAGAAGTTTGCTCAAGTTTAATAGTTAAATACACACTCTCGACTTTTACGATTTCTTTTACCTCTGGTTGCAGAGAGTTTATCGCATCAAACCCCACAGGTTCGACAGCATCAGGCTGGGACAACCAGTCACCTTGGTTGCTATAAGCATGGCCACCTCCAGTCTTTTCGATTAACAAAATGAAAGAAACATAACTCGCGACCTTCGCAAACTTAAAAAATAATCGCATGTACATGCACAAACCGATAATCAATATGGGTCTTAATGAAAGTAAGGCAAGACACCACGCAAAATAATGCTTAATGCTACTATCAAAGAACAACAGCAAAATAGGTCATTTTGCGACATATGCTGATTTTGTGTAAAGAAGAGACGAATTCTATCAATAGGTTTCGCCTACTAAATCAATTAGCACTACCCATTTCAGCTTAATGGCCACGAGCGTTATCCTCTCTTGGTAAATCAAGTTCGAGGTAAATATGTCTGTTGAAAACCAATCTTTAGAAAGCGATTTTTTAGAAAACAATTTTTTAGCCCCCCCCTTAGATAACCAACGCGCGCTTATTGTGGAAGGAGGTGCGATGCGGGGGATCTTTGCCAGTGGCGTATTAGATGCATTTATGGAATATGATTTCAAACCGTATGACTTTGCCATCGGTGTATCAGCAGGTGCTTCCAACTTGGTCGGCTATATTGCCGGTGCACCTAAACGCAGCTATGACGTGATCACGAAACTGGCCACCAGCCCTGAGTTTTTTAATCCGACTCGTTTTTTAAAAGGTGGGGATCTGGTTGATGTCGAGTGGCTATGGCACCAATCAAACCAGCGCTATCCAATAGACAAAGATAAGTTTTATACCTCTCTCCCTTTCTGGGCTGCGGTAACCAACATCGAAACAGGGAAAGCGGACTATTACCGTATTGACGAGCACAATGCCGACAATGCAATGGTTGCTACTGCTGCCTTGCCTATCGCTTTTAAAACAACGCCTTGTTTTTCTGGTGGCTGTTTTAGTGACGGCGGCGTGGCCGACTCAATCCCAGTAAAGGAAGCTTACCGCCGTGGGGCTAGAGACATCACCGTTGTTTTATCTCACCCTCTGAATTACCAAAAGAGCGAATCAAAAACACCGTGGTTAATTAAAAGGCTCCTATCTCGTACACCGGGCTTAGCCAAGGCAATGGTAATGCGGAACAAAACCTATAACGAAGCACTGGATTTCATTCGCAATCCACCCAGTGATGCAAAGATCAAAGTGATCGCCCCACCCAACAATTTCACTGTGAAACGCTTAACAATGAACAAGGCAGTGCTAAACCAAGGCTATGAGATGGGGCTAAGCGCAGGCAAAGAGCACATTACGAACCTTAAAGGATTGAATGGACTCACAGAAGAAAACTGCCACTTTTGTATTTAGGGTCTGTTGGCCCTAATCTTCAGCCACAAATACGTACATGTCACCACGACAATAGTTAACGCTGTACTCCATCAGCTGACCCGATGCATCATAAGCGACCTGATTAATCACCAATACAGGAACCGTTGATTTCAGCCCTAAGTGTTCAAGAAACTCATCGGTCGGTAGCTGAGCACTGACTCGGCTCTTAGTACGAGTTAAGGTAATATTCTGGCTTTGGAAATACTCATACAGCGACATTTGAATATCATCAGCATCTGCAATTAAGTGTGCCGGTACGTACGACTCTTCAATAGAAACAGGTTGGTCGTCAATATAGCGAATTCGTTTTAACAAGAAAACGTCGTCATCAGGGGTAATTTGAAGCTGGCTGGCGACATCATCATTACAAGGAACGATTTCTTTCTTGATCCATAGTGTATCAGGGCGCTTTCCTTTCAGTACCACTTGTTGAGAGAAGCCTTTTGGCTCTTTCAATGAATACTCAAGGGTATCGCTAACCATTGTGCCGCAGCCTCGAGAGCGGACAACAACACCTTCTTTATCAAGCACATCAAGCGCTTTACGAACCGTAATACGAGAGATTTCCAGCATCTCGCCAAGCTCTCGCTCTGTCGGTAAAAAATCGCCTCCGACTAACATTTTTTGCCGAATCGCCTGCTTCACAGTTTCGGCAACTTTAATGTAAAGTGGCGATTTATCCTTTTGCTCTAAACGCGCTTTAATGAGCTTGATCAAGTTATTGTAATCGTTCATTTATTCATGCTTTTCCTTGAGTACTGGCCTGATTATACCCAAGCGGATAGGCTGTAGCCATAGCGCTAGGCCAACTGTAACCGCCATTAATACTGCACAGATCTGATAAGCAAGCTGGTAATTCCCTGTACTGTCAACGACTACGGCAGCAAGAATAGGGCCAATAAAGCCTCCGGCACCCCATGCTGTATATAATACGCCGTAGTTAGCGCCATAGTTTTTTAAGCCAWAGAAACTCGCCATAATTGAAGG
>NZ_JAKJSI010000049.1:0-59001 GCF_050336695.1 Photobacterium minamisatsumaniensis
GGCTGTAATACATTAAAAATGACTAACGGAATGATATTGAACTTAATTTCTTTACAAAAAATAACTATAGAAAGTCAATGGAAAGCTTAATTTTGAAGGTTTTCCAAGTTAACTTATAGTTGGAAAAATGTTTTATTTTAGACTTTTGAAAAGCAAGTATAAGTGTAAGTGAATGTTTCCATTTAAGTGTGAGGCGTGAATAAAAATCCACTTAAAAGCGTTTTATTGTCATTGATGATTGTGTTTTTATTATTTTTGATGCTCGTGTGGCATATATTTGAGCGGAAATGAATAAAGGCAATATCTGCGAAACTAAATTCTAGCAAGTGTTGTGCGGACGATTTCCTTTGAGGTAGATCACTCTTTCTTATTGGGAATGAATGAGGTTAATAGTTCGCAGCTTGATATTTTATTGTTATAAATCAATGTTATGTGACTTATTTGTGTTGATTCTTATCATGTAGGCAAGCTGATTTTAGCTGGTGAGTAAAATAAATGTCTGACAATAAAGTCAGGATGTCTTTTTAGAGATATTTATTTTAAAACTGACCTGCCAGAATATGCAGTAGATGAATAATTCATCATCATATTCAAAAGAAAAGGCACGCCATGTTTTACTTATTTCCTTTATTGACCGTTTGTATTTGGGCAGGGAATGCCATTGTCAATAAGCTGTCTTACAGCGTTATTGACCCAGGAGCGATATCATTTTACCGCTGGTTTTTTGCTATGGCTGTGCTTACTCCTTTTGTGCTTCCTTCAGTTTGGCGCAATCGTGAAAAAATAAAGCCTCATCTTTCTAAGCTTGCATTTCTTGCTTTGCTGGGAATGGTGCTTAACCAATCGTTGGGTTATTTTGCTGCAATTACCACAACAGCCACGAATATGGCGCTGATCATGTCGCTTGTGCCTTTATTGAGCATGTTTTTAAGTGTGCCATTGCTTGGAAAGCGTATGACACCAATCGCTACCATTGGTGCCGTTATTTCATTTTGTGGTTTAGTCTTAATGTTAAGTCATGGCAATATTGCAAACTTGGTGTCTCAGGGAATCACTCAAGGTGATGGTCTGCTATTAATCGCAGCTTCTGTTTACGCATTGTATTGTGTATTACTTAAGCGTTGGAGAATGCCGCTGAGTAATTGGCAATCTGTATATGTGCAGGGTGTGTTTGCCGTCATTATGCTTTTACCAATGCTCCTGACCAGTGAGCGTATGGCGATTACCAGCGAGTCGCTTCCTTTGATTGCCTATGCTGCTATCCCTGCTTCTGTCATTGCACCTTGGTGTTGGCTAAAAGGAATTGAGATCTTAGGAGCAGACAGAACGGCAATGTTCATGAACCTAATGCCTGTAATAACAGCCATTATTGCTAGCATCACGCTAGGGGAGCAGCTAGCGATATATCATTATATAGGCGGTGGTATGGTACTGGCTGGTGTGTATTTAGCACAGCGTAAACCTAAGCTGGAAGTCGATAGAGCGGTGACAGCCTAGTACTTATTTGTATAGCGGCATTATATTACTTAACATTAAACGGCAGTAACTTAATAGTTGCTGCCGTTTTTGTATTGTAAACAATAAATCGTCGCGCATACCAAGGAGAGAGACTATGCAAGAAATTACCAAAGTGAATCATATTGGTATTCGGGTGAGTAGCTTAAAGAAAGCGAAGGATTTTTACCAAAAGCTAGGTTTCGACTTTATTACGGGCCCTTCAGGACCAGAGCCTGTCGCGATTCTATTGCACCCATCTGGTATTAATATCAACTTGATCCTCAATGCAAGCGATCGACCTAGTCACAACGTTCTGATGGATGACCCAATCAAATACACGGGTTATACCCATGTTGCACTAGAAGTCACTAATATGGCCTCAGTACTGGAGCAATTAACGCTTCTCGAATTGATCCCAAGCAGCGGGCCAACGAGACACCCTACAGGTATTTCTGTGTTTTTCCGCGATGATGATAATAACGTTATTGAATTGATTGAATATGCCGGATTAGAAGGGTTAGAAACCAATACTGTCGACAATTTAGACTAAGGTCTAACACAAGGTGTTAACAATTTATTTGGTATTTGCATATTCAATGTCTATATTAGCTATTAAGTTATCAAATTGTTGACAATATAGATGATTGAGAAAAACGTAATGCTTAAAAGTGTCGACAATCTTTCTGATGTGAAAGAGTCGACTAAAACGGAGAACTTGACTGAGTTACTGGTGGACTTGATTGTCAGTGGAGAGTGTCCTGCCGGAAGTAAAATCTCAGAGCCTGAATTAGCTAAGCGTTTCGGTGTGAGTCGCGGCCCTTTGCGTGAAGCCTTAATGAAAATGGAGTCATTTGGTTTAGTTGAACGCGTACCGCATGTTGGAGCGCGAGTGGTAGCCTTAACGCACGAAAAACTGATTGAGATTTATGCTGTGCGAGAGGCATTGGAAGGAATGGCCGCAAGACTCGCTTGCATTCATATTAATGAAGATGAACTCGCAGGATTGGAAGCATTATTAACGACCCACCAACAACACATTGATGACGTCGATGGCGCCTCGTATTTTCACCAGCAAGGGGACTTCGATTTTCATTACCGTATTATTAAAGCCAGTCGAAACAGTAAGCTTATTAGCTTATTGTGCGATGAGCTTTATCATTTACTTCGCATGTACCGCTACCAGTCACAGCGCTCTCACTCTCGTCCAGAGCAAGCAATTAAAGAGCATTTTCATTTACTTTCTGCACTTAAAGAGCGAGATGGTGAATTAGCCGAGATGTTAATGCGGCGACATATCATGCGTAGCCGGCAGTTAATAGAACAGCAACTACATACCGATAAGGAGATCGTGTCATGAGCCCAGGTAAACGCTTTCGCCAAGCCGTTGCAAACAATCATCCATTGCAAATTGTAGGAGCAGTGAACCCTTATTGTGCAATGATGGCTGAACAAGTGGGCCACCAGGCTGTTTACCTATCAGGTGGAGGTATTGCCAATGCATCCTATGGGTTGCCTGATTTGGGGATCACGACACTCAATGACGTTTTGGAAGATGTCCGAAGGATCACTGCGGCAACAAGACTTCCGTTACTGGTCGATATCGATACCGGGTTTGGTGGCGCGTTTAATATTGCGCGTACCATTAAAGAAGTGGAGCGGGCAGGGGCCGCGGCCATTCATATGGAAGATCAAGTCGCGCAAAAACGCTGTGGTCATAGACCTAATAAAGCCATCGTTAGCCAAAATGAAATGGTTGATCGGATAAAAGCGGCGGTAGATGCCAGAGACAACCACGATTTTGTGATTATGGCACGTACCGATGCGCTAGCCGTTGAGGGTATGGACGCTGCGATTGAGCGAGCAATAGCCTGTGTAGATGCCGGTGCTGACATGATTTTTCCAGAAGCCATTAATACGCTAGATCAATATAAACAATTTTCTGCTGCGGTCGATGTGCCTATTCTTGCCAACATTACGGAGTTTGGACAAACTCCATTGTTTAGTTGTGACGAATTATCTGAGTGTGGTGTTGATATGGTGTTGTATCCGCTATCGGCATTTAGGGCGATGAATCAAGCCGCTCTCAATGTCTACCAGCACTTATTGAGTGATGGTCACCAGCGTAATGTGGTCGATACAATGCAAACCCGTGAACAGCTTTACCACTATCTTAGCTACCATGAATACGAACAGAAATTAGATGCGCTGTTTAAGCCTAAAAGATAATTAGACTCGCAGTGTAAGCTTCATTAAATAATAAAAAATTAAATTCTAACGGTTGTTAGAAGGGCCTTCTGCAACCTAGAAAATGCAAAGAATAAAAATTAAACAACATTCCATAACGTGATAATAAGGAGTCTGCTATGACTGCGATAGCCGTAGCTGATGTGAAGAAGGATGAGTTAGATAATAGCAATGCAGTAACTGGAGCTGGCCTACGAGGTCAAAGCGCTGGTACAACCGCCTTGTGCACCGTTGGTAAAACAGGGACTGGATTAACATACCGTGGTTACGATATTACGGATTTAGCCAATAACGCTGAATTTGAAGAAGTCGCACATTTATTATTGCGCGGAAAATTACCGACTCAAGTTGAATTAAATGAATATAAACAAACATTAATAAAATCACGCGGTTTACCTGCTGCATTATGCCAAGTGCTAGAAGCCATTCCAGCAGATGCCCACCCAATGGATGTTATGCGCACGGGGTGCTCGATGTTGGGGAACCTTGATCAGGAAATGGACTTTTCCGAGCAAGGTGAGAAAACAGATACGCTACTAGCGATGCTACCGGCCATCATTTGTTATTGGTATCGCTATAGTCACCATGGTGTCCGCATTGATACCGCGAGGAGTACACAAGACAGTATTGGTGGCTATTTCTTAGAAATGCTCACCGACAAAGCCCCTTCGGCATTACATAAACAGGTAATGCACTGTTCATTGGTGCTGTATGCCGAGCATGAATTCAATGCTTCAACATTTACAGCCCGTGTCTGTGCATCAACATTATCTGATTTGCATTCGTGTATTACAGCGGCAATTGGAAGCTTACGAGGACCATTGCATGGTGGTGCCAATGAGGCGGCAATGGCGATGATTGAGCAATGGAAAACGCCCGATGAAGCAGATGATGGCATTATGCAAATGCTGGATATAAAGGAAAAAATCATGGGGTTTGGTCATGCCATTTATCGTGAGTCCGATCCACGAAATGCATTAATTAAAGCGTGGGCTCAAAAACTCTCAGAAGATGTCGGTGACAAGCACTTGTATGCAGTGTCAGAGCGTGTTGAGCAGGTAATGAAACGCGAAAAAGGACTATTCTGTAACGCTGACTTTTTCCATGCTTCTGCCTATCACTTTATGGGGATCCCGACGAAACTATTCACCCCCATTTTTGTGATGAGTAGACTAACTGGCTGGGCAGCACATGTTTATGAGCAACGCGAGAATAACCGCATTATTCGTCCGAGTGCCGACTATCAAGGACCTGAACACCAAGACTGGTTACCCATTGAACAGCGACGTTAGTGATTTAGACGGTTAGATACAGTCTTCAGAATATGCCTGCATTAAGTGATTAATAATATTAAGGATGAATAGGTCATGAGTATGAACGTTGATATTAATGAACGCCCACAACCAGATAAGTTACTGGTTCAAATTGCCGAGTATGTTGCGAATACGGAAATTCAATCATTTGAAGCATACAACACCGCAAGAAATTGCTTAATCGACACCTTAGGTTGTGGTTTATTGGCTTTACGTTTTCCTGAGTGTACTAAGCATTTAGGTCCAATAGTTCCCGGTACAACGGTGCAAAACGGTGCACGTGTACCGGGGACGTCTCATGAGCTTGATCCCGTTGCAGCGGCATTTAATATTGGCTGTGTTATTCGGTGGTTAGATTTTAATGATACTTGGCTTGCGGCAGAGTGGGGGCACCCTTCAGACAATCTCGGCGGTATTCTTGCCACTGCAGACTATTTAAGCCGCGTTGCTGTATCGCAGGGAAAAAAGCCCTTAACCATGCGTGATGTGCTTACGGCTATGATTAAAGCGCATGAAATCCAAGGGGTGTTGGCGCTTGAAAATAGCTATAACCGTGTAGGGCTTGATCATGTTCTCTTGGTACGTGTTGCTTCAACAGCAGTAGTGACCAAAATGTTGGGTGGAAATCGAGAACAAATTATCGATGCCGTTTCACAAGCTTGGGTTGATGGCTGCGCGTTGCGTACTTATCGCCATGCGCCTAATGCAGGGTCGCGCAAATCGTGGGCGGCTGGTGATGCAACTTCACGTGCAGTGCGCCTTGCAATGATCACCATGAAAGGTGAGATGGGTTTACCGTCGGTATTAACAGCCCCACAATGGGGGTATTACGATGTGTTGTTTAATGGTGAACCGTTCAAAGTGAATCAAGTGTTTAGCAGCTATGTGATGGAAAATATACTGTTTAAAATATCTTTTCCTGCGGAATTCCATGCACAAACAGCGGTAGAGTGTGCAGTGACATTGCATGATCAAGTCAAAGATAAGATTGATCAAATTGAAAGGATAGAAGTGACAACACATGAATCGGCCATTCGTATTATTTCGAAGGTAGGCGACTTAGCAAACCCCGCGGATCGAGACCACTGTCTTCAATACATGATTGCCGTACCACTGCTTCATGGTAATTTGATAGCAGAGCACTATGAGGATGATTTCCATAATGATGACCCTCGTATTGATGCCCTACGAAATAAAATGGAAATCATCGAAGACAAGCGTTATAGCCAAGAGTACCTAGAGTCAGACAAGCGTTCGATTGCGAATGCGATTCAAGTTTATTTTTCTGATGGAACATCGACCGAAAAGGTGATCGTAGAGTACCCAATTGGTCATCGTCGCCGCCGTGAAGAAGGTATTCCAGTACTTGAACAGAAGTTCATGCGTAATTTACAGACCCGCTTTCCTGTGGGTACTAGTCAGCTAATTTTTGATTTGTGTAGTGACCAAGGCAAACTTGAATCTACCCCTGTGAACGAGTTCATGTCGTTATTCGTGATTAACTAAACCATATTGAACCAGCCTTAGGTTAGTCAATGTGATCTTGATCATGTTTTGTTTCTGGTCTATCAATGATAACAGTGCATTGCAAAAGGAGGCGCCATGCAAGTTAATATTATCGTAATGATTATTACCCTAGGGTTCTTGGCCGTTGATAAATTTTCGTGGTTTGATGATGGTATCGAAGAGTATGTTAATGCCCCGCGCAACGAACCATCCATTATTTTATCTGATAGCCCCAGCCCCAATGAAAAAGGGGTTGAGGCCGAAAAGATAATGACTGAAAATCAGAAAAAGTTGGCTAATTATTATGAGCAAAGCATGCAACCGGCAATAAAACACGTTGTATTGGGAAACCTGATTGTTCCCGCAAATTATTAAGTGGTTATTTATGGGTCTTGAAAAGTGCCAACTTATCTAAGGAGAGCTTGGCATTAATCCTTCTTGTAGTTTTTCAAGAAAGAAAGCCTTACTTTATTGATCACTGTTTGACTTTTATTTTTAACTTTTTGTCTAACCAATTTGGTATCCGTACTCATTGTAATCGTCCTAGGTAATCCATGCCTGTAAATCTCTTTTTATGCATCGTATACAGCACAGTGCTGTATGGTAATTCCAACTCTGTGTGATGTTAGTCCCACTTATCGATATGAATATACACGATTCAATCAGTTATTTGTATAGCAATATGCTTACGATTGTATGAATGGTTTGTTTATACGAGCTAAATCAAAAAATAGATAGATTTGTCATACATTTAATTGTTGGTATAGGCATATAATTTTGCTACGCAACTGCTTTTTTGTGAGAAAGTGTCATATTTTATTTGTATTTAGCATATTGTCTAAGCTGTCACGTAGATCTATGAGAGGTTGCTGGCTAATGTCGATAATACTTCTTGCAGGCCTGTCGAGCTCAACGATGAGTGTCAGTACAATTGAAAAAGCCAACGCAAACGGGATAGCGGCGACTAATGCTCGTCCTTTATTTTGCGCACCAACCTGTAGACCATTAAGCCCAACGGTCAGGAAAGTGAGTAAGCCGAGTGTCAACCAGATACTCAAGGGAATACGGCCACGAATGCCTTTATTGGCACGTTCTGTATGGAGATCAAAGACTTCATTTAGTGAGTTGATATAAAGCAGCAATTGCTGGGGCGATGTTGATGAATGAGCAGCCATGGCTTCGTGCCAAAGCTTTAGCTGTAGTTCTTCACTTTGTTTAATGATTGAATTTACAAGCTTCTTTGTTTGCTTAGGATCTTCAACAACCCTTATGGTGACATACTCTCTTAGTAGTTCGCGGCTTCGTGAGCGGTAAGGTTCATCGAGCAAGGATGTGCGGAGGATTGTAGTGCCTACGGCATTGGCTTCTTGGAGTACCAGCTCTTTTCTTTCTGCAGATTTAGCCGCTGCCATACTAAATGTAATCGCTAGGATAAATGCCAATAAACTCGCTAAGCCAGTCGCCATCGGGCTTATCGAGTGGCTAATTTGTTTCGAAGGAAAACCAAGGGCTAATCGGTACCCAAACTCAAACATCAACGCAATGACAGCAAAGATCAGGGCGAGAATTGTGTAGATAGAGAGAGAATCTAAAAAGGACTCTTGATACATACAACGACCTTGATTATTGGTTATGGTTATGGTTATTCGGTTGCTGATAACAGTATAGCGGCTTGGATATGCGACGTTTTCTTACTGTAAAAGACAACGCAATATTACCGGATGATTTATAGTGAAAGAGGTATTCAGAGTAATTTCGGATTCAAACCATGAATTATAAACATGTGATGCTAGCCGTGAATTTTAATCAAGATGCTGAAATGTTAGTGATGAAGGCTGCACAGCAAGCAAGAGTCAATCACGCCCTGTTCAGCGTTATCCATATCGATCCAGATTTTTCAAAAATTTATGAGGGCGTACGCGAATTTAATCCAGAACGGTTTGATGAAAATGTACATAGTCATTCTGTGGTAGCAATGACGAAGTTACTCAAAGGGGCGAACTACCCCATTTACAAGCATGTTTTTTATGCAGGATATGTTGAGGATCAAATCATAAAAGCGATAGACCAATATGATGTTGATTTATTGATTATAGGCCATCATGAATCAACACTTTTCCAGCAGTTGACGATGTCACCGAGTGAACCTCTGCTGAGAAAAATGCCATGTGATATTTTATTCATAAAGCTAGAGCGTTAAAGCTGGTTACTCAACTTGGTTAGCGTACTTAATGTCCCCCAACGATAAACAAATTCGTCAACCGTGCTACCTTCAGGTGCTTGCCATTGTTGAGCTTTAGCTTTGTCAGCCCCAAGGTAATGATAGAAAGCCTGTGCGCTGGTGTTTTCTGCAAGTACCTCAAGGTATAGTCCATCTAAATTGGCTTCGATGGCGGCTTGCTTTGCTGCATATTGTAGTAGTAGCCGACCAATACCTTGCCCTTTGAACTGCGGGTTTACATGAAGGTTTTCTATTAGTGTCCCCCAGCTATCGTCTTCATCAATGTAGCAGCAGATAAACCCACATAGCTTATCGTTTTGAACGGCAATAAAGACCCGTTGATTTGCTGGTGGCGACGAGAAACGGTTTTGCCATAGCTGCGTTCTTTCTGAAAGCAGACCATGTTCTAGGTAATCTGCTTTGAGTAAACCCTTGTAAATGGTTTGCCAGCTGGTGGCATGAAGTTGAGCTATTTTTTCTGCATGACTCTTGTCGGCTGGAATGATCTCCACATACGCTCCTTACTTATTATTTAGTGGATAAATTTACTTAAAACTACCCCCAATATATCGCAAATAAATGGAATGTTGATTGGTTAACTATCAATATTTCATTTTATTTTCTGTGATTCACATAATGAATACCGATGAAACATTGGTCATAAGTTTTGTTTTGTGAGCAGTGTTAACCAAATGTTTAAATTGGTAGATCTCTGTCTGATTTTTAGAGTCTTTTGGTTAACCAAATTTAGGTGGGGACTATGATAAAGCTGTTGTTTAAACTAAATATAATATTAAAGGCACACTATGAGCAGCAGACTCTTTACCCTAGCACCAATAGCAGTAGCACTCCTTTTAGCGGGATGTAATTCGTCATCAAGTTCTAATGACGATTTAATACAACCGGTTGTCCAATCTAAAGTACATGACATTTTAAGCGTTGATGGTTACCAATTCCGTGATGCCAATGGTGATGGTGAGCTTAACCCATATGAAGACTGGCGTTTAACCTCTGAAGAGCGTGCAGCTGATCTAGTCAGCCGTATGACTCTCGAAGAAAAGGTCGGCATGATGCTGATCGATACTCTTAATGCCGAAGCTTATGGGTATATTGGTGGTCAGCACCAAGACTTTGTTAATCGTCAGAAGATGAATCGTTTTATCTTCCGAAATAATATTCTTACTCAAGACGAAATTGATGCGCTTACAGATGAAGAGCGCCAAGATGGAGGGGCTGGTGGTGGTCCTGGCGGTCCGAATTATGTAATTAGCCCAATGGAAGCGGCTCAGTATATGAATACTATGCAAGAGATGACCGAGCGTACACGTTTGGGTATCCCTGCACTGTTTAAATCGAATGCACGTAACCATATAGACCCAAATGCGAAAGCGGGAATTAACGTCGATTCAGGTGCTTTCTCGGCGTGGCCAAAAGAGGGCGGGCTTGCTGCAACGGGTGACATGGAACTTATTGCTGAGTTTGGTGAAGTGATGCGTGCTGAGTGGAACGCTATTGGTTTGCGCGGCATGTATGGTTATATGGCGGACTTGGCGACAGAACCACGTTGGTACCGTGTGCACGAAACCTTTACCGAGGATGCAGATCTAGCTTCCGAAATTATGACGTCTTTGGTTGGAAATCTACAAGGTAAAGAGGTTAGCTCCGACAGTATCGTGCTGACTATGAAACACTTCCCTGGTGGTGGCCCGCAGTTCCTTGGCTCGGACCCGCACTATATAGCAGGCCAGCATCAAAGCTACCCTGCAGGTAATTTTGATTATCACGTTAAGCCTTTTGTTGCGGCAATTGATGCTGGTGTCGCGGCAATGATGCCTTATTACGGAATCGTTGGTGGTGGCGAGTGGTCAATTAACAACCCTGATAATGAGACTGAGATGGATGCGGGTGGTGTATTTCTTGGTGATCTCTTACATGATCGTGTGAAAGATACCGTGCGTGTACCAAATAATGATTATTCTACAAGCGTAGGTTCTCCGGCTGGTAATGTTGGCGTTGCTTTTTCAAAAGGTATTTTGGATGATCTTTTACGTCAGGAGCTGGGCTTTAGCGGTGTGATTAACTCTGATACAGGCATCATCAATGATCAGAATAACGTGCATACTGATTACGAGATGATGCACAACAACCGAGCTTGGGGACTACAAGACAAAGATAAGACTGAACAATTTGTTATCGCAATTGAAGCTGGCACTGATGTATTCTCAGGCTTTAATCGTAATGAAGACATTCGCTCTGTTGTTGAGCAGGGCTTAGTGTCTGAAGAACGTATTGATGAGTCGGTAAAACGCCTATTGAAAGTGCAATTTGACTTAGGGTTGTTTGAAAACGCCTATGTTGATGCTGAGAAAGCTAACTCGATTGTTGGTAACGCTGATTTCCAAGAAAAAGCGCAGTTAGCTCAGCGTAAAGCCGTTGTAATGCTTGAAAATACCAATGCAACTTTGCCACTACCGACTACATCTAGCCTCTTTACCATGGGGATGGATGGAGAAATCGCTAAAGAGTATGGCTACGATGTGACGATTGGTGATGACGATGACGGGGATAAAATAGAAGATGCGAAAGGCCATGATTATGCAATGATTCGTGTACGTGTTGATAATATTCCGGCTGTAATAGGAAGCGATCCTTCAACAAATCGTGCTTTAGTATTTGGTGGCTCTGACTTCGATGAACTGTCAGTTCTCGATTTCACTGGTATGGCAGAGTCTAATTCTTGGGTAATTACGCCTTCTCTTGAAGATATCCAAGAAGTGATGGATGAAGTTGGTGCCGAAAATACTGTTCTCTCTGTCTACTTCCGTCAGCCATATGTCCTTGATGACGCTAGTGGCCTGAAAGACGCTGGTGCAATTCTCGCAACGTTCGGCTCGGATGACCGTGCAGTGATGGATGTGGTGAGCGGTGAGTTCAAACCTACGGGTAAACTGCCATTCGCATTGGCTAACAGTGCAGAAGCAATTATTAACCAAGACTCAGATGCCCCTGGTTATAAGGATGGAGATGAATTATACCCATTCGGGTATGGTGAAACATACAAGTAGAATATTAAGTTTAATTATTTAAAAATAAAAAAGGCCAGATAATTATCTGGCCTTTTTGTCTTATATTTATGAGCAAGATCAATAATTCCAAAATAACTGGTCAACCAATTATTGGTTTTGTGTATAATAACTGTAAGTTATAATTATAGTTGAAAATATTACAATGATAAAAGGCAACTTAAATAATATTGATAATTATCGTAATATTGATGAAGCAATCATGAATATTTTACGAATAGTTAAACGACGCTTGAACGAGAATTCAGAGATTGGCCACTACACAATCACGGGAGATAAAGCATTTTTCTTCATTGTTGATGACCATACTCAGTTAATAACAGAAAGACGTTGTGAAATACATCGTAAATACATTGATGTTCAAATAATATTAGAAGGTCAAGAGTGCTTTGGTTATAGTGAGCATCCTTTTCAATCGATTAAAGAAGATTTTCTTTTAGAAAAGGATGTTGCATTCAGCGAAGATATTATAGATGAAAAATTTATTATATTACAATCAGGTGATTTTGTGATTTTTGATACTCTTCAGCCGCATCGCCCTCTTATTGCTGTCAACGAATCTACTGCAGTAAAAAAAGCCGTTGTAAAAATTGATAAGTCTTTAGTCAATAAAATATGTGTTAAATAAGGATTAATATGAACGCTTATATGAATACATTAGAGTGGAATGATAGTGATATTCCCCATCGTTTATGGGTTGAAAAACAAAGTGATACGGAGACCCGTCTTTGTATGAAAATCATTAAAGATGTAGAGCCTGAGTTGCTTTACCTCGATTTACCTGTTCGTCAGGAAAATGTGCTCGGCGCTTGGCAGGGTAAGGCTTTTGCGGTGTCTGATGAATTTAATGATGGCACACTTTATTCTCAAGTAAGAAGCCTTTTTAACTTGAATGAAGGCTGTGTAGTCTGGATGGTCAATCATATTCAGCTGCCAGATGGTCGAAAAATGTCTGCAGATAAATTGGCTTTAATTCCTAATATGACTCAAGTAACAGGATCATTAGTCACAAAATAATGTAAAATAAACAATTTTCCTATATTTTATATTTTTAGTAAACATCACTAATTATATTTCGCACTTTAATTTTTATATCTAATCTCGTTGATAATTGAGTGTTAAGGTGATAATATTTACTCGGAAGTTTGGTTATATTCAATTTTACTTCTTTAAATGAAAACTGTGCTAATGCAAACACCAAGCAACTGCTTGGTGTTTTTTTATGCTACTTTTTCTTTTTTAATCATGTTGGAAATTGTATAAAGGTTTACCATTATAAAAGTTGATTCCATCATGGTTCCTCCTATCGACCCTAACAGTATGTTATTTGTTAGCCAACAAAATGAATTAAATAAAATTAAATAGCGTAATTTTAACCCATCAGACTTAAATAACCCCCACGTTGCTACTGACGCACCAAAGATAGTTAAAATCTCATAGTAGTGCTGAATATTGGGTAACCCCATAACCCAAAGCAAACCAATGAAGAACCACATTACATAGCTAGACTGTGTTTTGGTGGATGCATAGCTGCGTAATGCACTAATACCACAACCAAATGCTGCAGTAACAGCGCCCATCAATATAAAGTGACTACATAGTATGATTTGGAAAACGGTCAGGTGAAGGCGGAATTTATTCCCGTCCTGATGCAAGAAGGCACTGGCACCAACCATAAAAGCAATAATGCCAACGGTTTGAGCAAAGTCTAATTCAGGCATGGGGTTACTTCTTTACCTAGTGCCGCATCAACGTCTGCCGCAATTTGTTGTAGGCATAATTTAGGACTCGTGAGTACGTTACTATTGGCGGGGTGAATGAACGTCATTGCCGGTGCCATTGATGCTTGCGCTAGCACGACAATATCGGTACATGAGTCTTGATGATTTATGTAATTTGCAATCCCTTTAACATAACGTTCTGTGTCACCAGCAGAATAATAAGCCCATACATCAGGGATCACTTGCGTTGTAATACTTGGCTCTTTGTTTTTTTGTGATGCGCAAGCTGTAAGTAATTCAAGGGTTGGCTCTAATGTACTTGCTAAAGCCGCGAGTACTAAAATACGGTCATGCGTAATTGCTTTATTAGTCATTGGGCGGTCTACGCGAATGACCTTTGCTGAAACATTGGGGGTACTTTCAGCAAGATCGCCAATGGTTGAACAGGTACAGATAATGTAGTCGGCACCCGCTTTGTCGATATCGACAATAGCCTGATGAACGGCATTTGACACATTTCGTGTTAGGCCGTTTTTCATTGCTTGTTGAAGAAGCGGCTCATTGACATTATGTGTAACCGTGACGTTTTTATCCCCAAGGTATTGCGTAATATAGGGTTTAAACAGGGCAATATTGGCTTCTAGTGTGTATAGGAAGGCAATTTTCATGTTTCTAATGCTCCATGCTAGTTTTATTCGGGGTAAAAGAAAGGCTTCCATATGTGGAAGCCTTTATGATGAAAAGTGTTGTTTTATTTTACAAGATCAGCGGCTTCACGTGCTAGACGACCAATTTCATCCCAACGACCTTCGTTGATCATTTTTCTGTCTACCATCCATGTACCACCACATGCGTAAACACGGTCAATAGCGAGGTAGTCTTTAACGTTTTTAGTGTTAACGCCACCTGTAGGCATGAGTTGAATATCGGTATATGGCGCAAGAAGTGATTTCAACATATTAATACCGCCAGACGCTTCTGCTGGGAAGAACTTCAATGTGGTTAAGCCAAGCTCTAATGCTGCTTCAATTGCACTTGGGTTATTAACACCCGGTACGATATCAATGCCAATTTCCTGACAGGCTTTAACGGTCGTTGGATTAAGGCCTGGGGATACAACAAATGTTGCGCCGGCTTCTTTTGCTGCAATAGCTTGCTCGCGGTTAAGGACGGTACCTGCACCAATTAGCATGTCTGGTTGAGCATCGCGAAGTAGGCGAATAGCTTCTGCCGCAGCATCTGATCGGAACGTGATTTCAGCGGCTGGCAGGCCATTTTCAGACAAGGCTTTGCCTAGTGGAATAATGTCTTCAGCACGGTCGATAGCAATAACTGGGATAATTTTAATTTCAGCCAATTGTTGTGCAATGGTAGTCATTGTATTACTTCCTTTCCTATGAATTTATTTTCTACGATGGTTCGCGCTAGTGTTACTTGGAGAGATTAAAGTCCATCTCTGCTGTCGCGCTACTTGGGATAATCGCACCTTTATGCTGGATCACCGTACCTGCGAGCTTGTGGCCTTGTAGTGCGGCTTCTCGTGGTGTTTTATCAGTCAGGTAACCCGATAAGAAACCCGCATTAAATGAGTCGCCAGCAGAGGTTGTATCAACAACGGTTTCTACTGGGGTCGTGGCAATCAGCTCAGGCGTACCTGCACTGAAGTCGTTATACAGGCAACCTTTTGGTCCTAATTTCAGTACCGCTTGTTTCACTCCCGCCTGCTGTAAACGATCGAACGTGGCTTGTGTTGAGATGTCTCCCCACAAAGCTTCTTCATCGTCATCAGTGACGAGTGCTAGATCGGTAAAGGATAATATTTGTGTGTAGCACTCACGTGCCTCATCAGCACTTTCCCATAATGCAGGGCGATAGTTGGAATCGAAAGCAACCTCTACGCCATTGTTAGCCAGTTGGCCAAGCAACGAGACTAACTGCTGACGATCTTCCGCAGGTAAAATCGCTAAGCTGATGCCACTGACGTAAACCATATCCACGGTCTTTAAATGGCTYTCCACTTTTTCAAAATCAGGATGACGAACAAGGTAGCGTGCCGCTGACTGGTTACGCCAGTACAGGAATGTTCGCTCCCCCTGCTCATCTAATTGAATGAGATACAAACCCGGTTGACGTGATTCATCGCGCAGTACGTGATCAGTATTGATACCTTCCTGTTGCCAGCGCTGTAGCATACCGTCACTGATTGCATCACAGCCAAGCGCTGAGATGTAATCAATATTCACCGATTTACCCGCTGTACGGGCCATGTACACAGCAGTATTGAGAGAATCGCCACCATAGGTTTGGTGCATGGCGCCAAACGGGGCGCCATTAAGCTCAATCATGCATTCGCCGATGATGGCTATACGTTTCATGCTTGCTCTCCAGGTAGACGGAAGTAAGATTTTGCGTTATTAAAGCAAATATCTTTAATCATCTGACCCAGTAAGTTCATATCATTTGGTGCTTCGCCATTCTCAACCCATTGGCCGATCATGTTACATAGAATACGACGGAAGTATTCGTGGCGAGTGTAGGACAGGAAGCTGCGTGAATCGGTTAGCATACCGACAAACTGGCTCAGTAAGCCCAATTGAGACAACTGCTGCATTTGGCGTTCCATGCCATCTTTTTGGTCATTGAACCACCAACCTGAGCCGAACTGAACCTTACCGGCGATACCGCCACCTTGGAAGTTACCAATCATGGTTGCCATCATTTCGTTATCACGTGGGTTTAGGCAATATAAGATAGTTTTTGGTAGTTCGTCAGTCAGATCCATCGCATTAAGCAAAGACGCTAGCTCAAGGGCAAACGGGCGGTCAGCCATTGAATCAAAGCCTGCATCAGCACCTAATAGTTTGAACATGCGTGTGCTGTTGTTTCGTTGCGCTCCAAGGTGAAGCTGCATCACCCAACCACGTTTCGCATATTGTTGACCAAGCCAAACTTGAACAGCGGTGGTGAATTGGTCGACTTGTTTTTCTTCTAATGATTCGCCATTTAAGCGGCGAGTCAGCATGTTATCAAGATCAGCTTCTGATGGAATTGCCGCATAGCGGAGAATTTCAATACCATGGTCAGCGGCACGGCAACCGTGAGCGGCGAAGTGGTCAAGGCGACGGTCAAGTGCCGTTAATAAATCAGAGAAACGGCTAATATTGATATCAGCGACTTCACCCAGTAGCTGCATGTATTCCGCAAAACCATCAAGCTCTACTTTATAGGCACGGTCTGGACGCCAGCTTGGTGCAACTTCTACATCGAAGCTTTCGTCTTCAGCAATGGCTTTATGGTGCTCTAGCGTGTGGATAGGATCATCCGTTGTACCTGCCATCACCACGTTCATTTGCTTCATAATACCGCGAGCTGAAAATTCAGGGGTAGCAAGCATTTCATTACATTCGTGCCAAATGCCTTCAGCTGTTTCAGGCCCAAACAGTTTGCCCGTAATACCAAATGGACGACGAAGCTCAAGGTGGCTCCAGTGGTAAAGTGGGTTACCAATGGTTTGTGGAACTGTTTTTGCCCACGCCATGTATTTGTCAAAATCAGAGCTATCTTTACCTGTGATTAGTGATTCCTGAATACCTGCAGAGCGCATACCACGCCATTTGTAGTGATCGCCTTCTAACCAAATTTGGCCAAGATTATCAAAGCGGCGATCTTCAGCGACTTCTTGTGGATTTAGGTGACAGTGATAATCATAAATCGGCATGTCTTTCGCGAATTCATGATATAGGCGGCGAGCTGTCTCATTAGATAGAAGAAAGTCATCACAAAGGAAATTTTTCATATCGGTCTCCGAAGAAAAGCGCTATTCCTAATCGTATTTATGGCAGGAATAGCGCTGAAAGGTGATTAAAGAGAAGCTACAGCAGCGCGAGCGCCTTTGGTGATGATTAACTGGTATGCTTTAGTGACTTCAGTAACGAATGCTTCGTTCTGAATTAAGTCGGTACCAAAAATTGCTTCGATACTCAAAATGGCTGTCACGACAGAGGTGTTAATACCGTGTTCGGCGTAGATAGCTTTGAATTGTTCAGCCATAGGGTCACGAACATCAATTGGGTTTGTTTTCTCGTCAACAGCACTGATGTATGTCATCCAGCCCGCAATACCCATTGCTAGCCATTTGTAGTCTGTACCATTCGCTAAATGGTGACGCAGTGAACCACCCATACGCTGAGGGATTTTTTGGCTACCATCCATAGCGATCTGCCATGTTTGATGCTTCAAGCTTGGGTTGGTAAATCGTTCGATCAGTAGTTTAGCGTAGCCTTCTAAGTCAGTACCTTCAGGCATGGTCAGAGTTGGGGCTTGTGCTTTCATCATCATGTCGAAAGCGGCTTTGCGGTAGCTTTCGTTAGTCATGGTATCTGAAATATGTTGGTAGCCGCCAAGGTAGCCAAGGTAAGCAAGGAATGAGTGGCTACCGTTTAGCATGCGCAGCTTCATTTCTTCAAATGGAACGACGTCAGCAACAAACTCGGCACCGGCAACATCCCACTCTGGACGACCGTTCACGAAGTTATCCTCAATTACCCATTGACGGAATGGTTCACAAGCGATACCACAAGGATCTGCAACGCCAACCAGCTCGGTAATTTCTGTTAATGTTTCCGCTGTCGCTGCTGGAACGATACGGTCAACCATGGTGCAAGGGAAGGTTACATTTGCTTCAATCCAACCTGCTAGTTCTTGATCAACAAGGCTTGCGAAGTCTAAAACAGCAGCACGCGCAACATGACCATTTTCTTGAACGTTATCACAAGACATGACAGTAAATGGCTTCAGGTTCAATTCGCGGCGAATACGCAACGCTTCAACAATGTAGCCGATTGCAGACTTTGGCTCACGAGGGTTTTCGAGGTCAGCTTTGATCAGGCCATTATTTTTGTCTAGGCGACCTGTTGCCGGATCTGCACAGTAGCCTTTTTCTGTAATGGTCATTGAAACAATGGCAACTTGCTCCTCTGCCATTTTGGCGAGTACCGCTTGTTGGCCATCGAAGTTCGGGTGCAATGATTCAGTGACTGAGCCAATCATTTTGACCGTTGTAGAGTCTGCGCCTTTTTCTGCCACTGTGTACAAGTGGTCTTGTTCACGTAGCTGAGTAATAAGGTCTTCACCGCCAAACAGGTTAACTTCACAAATACCCCAATCACTACCTGTTTTTTCTAACATTTCGTTGGTGAACAACGCCTGGTGTGCTCGGTGAAAAGCACCAAAGCCAAGATGAACGATACGACTTTTTAGTGCAGAGCGATCGAAATTAGGGCGAATAACCTGAGTATTAACGTTTGTGTTTGCAATATTATCCATTGTCTTGTCCTTGATTCCGCCAGCGATGCTGGCGGAATATTTAATGTGGGTGTTGAAGTGCTTTTATTCTTTGATTAGTAACCCAGTACTAAACCAGGAAGGAATAGGCTTAGTTGAGGAATAAAGGTTACAGCCATTAGCGCGATAATCAGCGCGGCATAGAATGGCAACAGAGGTTTGATGATCTTATCGATAGACACTTTTGCTACCGAACAACCTATAAACAATGCGCTACCTACAGGCGGGGTACAAATACCAATTGCTAGGTTAAAGGTCATCATGATACCGAAGTGAACTGGGTCAATACCTAGGTCCAATGCAATCGGTAGGAAGATTGGTGTAAAGATAAGAACCGCTGGTGTCATATCCATGAAGATACCTACAATCAACAGAATTAAGTTGATGATCAATAGGACAACCAATGGGTTCTCAGATACAGCGAGCAATGCGTCAGCAATCATGTAAGGAATATCGGCGTTGGCCATTGCCCACGACATACCCATTGAAGCACCGACTAGTAGCAGTACGATAGAGGTTGTTACTGCTGATTCTAGGATGATTTTCGGTAAATCACGGAACTTCACTTCACGATAAATCAAAACTGCGAGTATGAAGGTGTACACCACGGCAATGGCAGAGGCTTCTGTCGCCGTGAAGATACCACCGATGATACCACCCATGATAATAACGATAAGCATCAACGAAGGTATTGCTTTAAGTAACGTATCCCAAACTTCTGCCAATGATGGCTTTGGTGCAACTGGATAACCACGGCGCTTAGCAATAAAGCCAGCAACGCACATTAAGCTAAGGCCCATAATGAGACCAGGGATGTAGCCTGCTAAGAACAGGGCTGCAATCGATGTACCGCCAGATACCAACGAGAATACAATTAATGTATTACTTGGTGGAATAAGCAAGCCTGTTGGGCACGAAGTAATGTTAACAGCTGCTGAGAAGTGTTCGTCATAGCCGTCTTTCTTCTGTAGTGGTGCCATGGTGCCACCAACCGCTGCTGCAGAAGCAACCGCAGAACCAGAAATAGAACCAAACATCATGTTTGCCATCACGTTTACGTGCGCCAGCGAACCTGGTAGTCGGCCACCGAGTACTTTAGCAAAGTTAATTAGGCGAATAGCGATACCGCCTTGGTTCATGATGTTACCCGCTAAAATAAAGAACGGGATAGCTAATAGTGCAAAGTTATCAAGACCTGCTGCCATACGCTGCGCGACAACCGCAATCGCTGGTTCAAGCGGTAAGCTCATCATGATTGTTGCAAGCGACGATAAACCGATAGCGAAAGAAACAGGGATCCCGAAAGTAAGGAGAACTGCAAAGCTACCAAAAAGTGTGAGAATGACTTGCCATTCCATAGTGGTAATCCTTTATTTAATTAATTCTGTTGAGTTTCAACGGCAGATGGTTGATTAGAAAACAATTGTTTGACTTTTTCGGAACCAAAAACGGCTGAATAGAAAATCATTAATGCGCCACTGATTGGCAAGCAGAAATAGATATAGCCCATTTCAAGCCCTAGCGCAGGTGTTACTTGCCCTGTTGATAGCGTTTTTAGTGCAAGGTTGGTTCCGCCATATACCAGAACAATGAAAGCAAAAGCGGCAATGGCAAATTGAATGAAAATCTCATTGATGAGTTTGCGCTTACCAGTGAGCTTCATTGTCAGGAGGTCGATAGCAAGGTGGCGTTTTTGGCCTGTTGTGTAGGCTGCACCAATTAAGGCAACCCACATAAAGAGATAGCGGGCAAGCTCATCTGTAATCGTGCTTGGTTTACCAATAACGTAGCGTGAAATTACTTGCCAAATAACGCAGAAAACCAAAAAAGAAGAAAGCGATACAGTAAACATCGCTAATCCTCTATTTATATAACCAACCAGTTTATTCATCTTCAGTTCCTTTCAATGGGGATGCATGCCTTAAGGTTTGGTTAACCAATGTAAGCGAGTGTTAATCACGTCTCTAAGTGGCATGCTCATTTCTGGCTGAGATTATAGGTAAGGGAGTAAGAAAGTCATGTGAAGGGCGTCACACTTAGCATTGGTTGACCAATTTTTGGGTGTTTATTGTGATTTGGGTCAACCAATTCAACTTTTTGTTTTGACGATTTTCTATTTTAACGACAATATGAGCCCCGTAACCAAGATTACCCTACACAAATGGATTACCAATCTTACGGAGATAACAATAATGATGACACGTAAAAATGTGTTAACAGCAGTAATTGGCGCAGCATTAACTTTCGGCGCAACTGCATCTGCTTATGCAACAACAACATTTAAATTAAGCCACAACCACCCACGTGACCATGCAGTACACCAAGCAATGGACGCGATGGCGAAAGAGGTTCGTTCATTAACTGACGGCGAAGTTCGAATCCGTATTTACCCAGATGCACAGTTAGGCACACAGCGTGAGTCTATGGAGTTGATGCAAAACGGTGCACTAGAAATGGTGAAAACGAACGCTGCTGAGCTTGAAGCTTTCGCACCAGCTTACGCTGCCTTTAACCTTCCGTACCTTTTCCGTGATAAATCACACTATTACAACGTTAAGGAAGGTGAAGTAGGTGAAGAGATTCTTGCTTCTTCACGTGACAGCGGCTTTGTTGGTGTAACTTACTATGATGCAGGTGCACGTAGCTTCTATACATCGAAGCCAATTAACACTCCTGAAGATCTGAAAGGCATGAAAATCCGTGTGCAACCAAGCCCATCTGCAATCGCGATGGTTAATGCACTTGGCGGAAGCGCAACACCACTTGCATACGGCGAGTTGTATACTGCACTTCAGCAAGGTGTTGTTGATGCAGCGGAAAATAACATTCCATCATTTAGCCTAAGCCGCCATGGTGAAGTTTCTAAATACTTCAGCCTTGACGAGCACACCATGGTTCCAGATGTATTGGTTATCTCGACTAAAGCGTACGATGGCCTTTCTGATGAGCACCGTGACGCGCTGAAAACTGCTGCTAACAACTCTATGGAACTGATGAAGAAGCTATGGGCTGAATCTGAAGCTGAAGAGCGTGCAAATGCAGAAAAACTGGGTGTTAAATTCATTACGCCTAATAAAGCTGCTTTCGTAGAAGCGGTACAGCCAATGTATGATGCACTAGAAACATCTAACCCTGAGCTAAACGAAATTGTTGAGCGCATCCAAGCGGTTCAATAATGCTTAAAAAGCAAATTAAATATACATAAATACAGAGTGTTGCCACACTTTCATATAAAGAGGTTGACCAATTTTATTTGGTCATTATGATGGCGTAATAGTGCAATGGAAAATAGTGACAATATCATCATGATGCCTTTTGAACCGAAACGGCCCTATCAAGAGTTAGGGCTAGTACTAAGACAAGAGTTAATAGACGGTCATTACCAAATAGGCGATCGTTTACCACCTGAGCGTGACATTGCAGAAAGGCTTGATGTTAGTCGTACGGTTGTACGTGAAGCGATTATCATGCTTGAGCTGGAAAACCTTGTTGAGGTAAAGAAAGGCTCTGGGGTATATGTTTTAAATATACCTAGTCATTCTAACAGCCGCGAGAATGTGATTAGCGATGATGCCGGGCCATTTGAAATGCTGCAAGCAAGGCAGTTGCTGGAAAGCAATATTGCTGAGTTTGCCGCGATTCAAGTAACACCGAGCGATGTCGTAAAAATGCGTGCCGCACTTGAATTGGAACGAAACGAGATTGCAAGTGGTTCTGTAAATTGTACGGGTGATGAGCAGTTTCACCTGTGTATTGCAGAAGCAACGCAAAATTCAGTGCTGGTAGACATGCTCAAGCATTCTTGGGAGCGACGTGAGCAAAGCCCTATGTGGAAAAAGCTTCATACTCATATTAATGATATGGCTTACCGCGAAGAGTGGCTTGAAGATCACGCTAAGATCCTTGCTGCAATGCAGCGTAAAGATCCTATCGCTGCTAAAAACGCCATGTGGCAACACCTTGAAAATGTAAAGCAACGATTATTAGAACTTTCTGATATTGATGACCCGAATTTTGATGGTTATTTATTTAGCTCTAATCCGGTTGTTCTCCTTAGTGGTGAATAAACATCAATAACTATTAATGGTGCAGGCCAATTGTTATTGGCCTCTATTTCTGACAGTTAATTCTTAACTGTTATTTTAAAGTCAAAAAGTACTTAACTTGAAAGTGTTCAAGCGGGTTAAGTATGTCTGTAAAAAGGTGATTGTCATGGAACAAACCTGGCGCTGGTATGGCCCTAATGATCCTGTTTCCCTTGATGATATTCGTCAGGCTGGTGCAACAGGTATAGTAAACGCATTACACCATATCCCTAATGGTGAAGTGTGGACTAAAGAAGAAATTCTTAAGCGTAAAGAAATTATTGAAGCGAAAGGATTAACTTGGTCTGTTGTTGAAAGTGTGCCTGTACACGAAGAAATTAAAACGCAAACAGGTAACTACCAAGAATGGATTGATAATTACAAGCAAACATTACGTAACCTTGCTGAATGTGGCATTGATACGGTTTGTTATAACTTTATGCCTGTTTTAGATTGGACACGTACCGATTTAGAATTTGAAATGGCAGATGGTTCAAAAGCACTGCGTTTTGATCAGATTGCTTTTGCCGCATTTGAATTACATATTCTTAAGCGCCCTGGTGCTGAAAACGATTATTCAGCAGAAGAGCAAACTCAAGCTCAGGACTATTTTAATAATATGTCTGAAGCTGATATTGCTAAATTAACGGGCAATATTATTGCTGGTCTTCCTGGCGCGGAAGAAGGTTATACACTGGAAGAATTTCAAGCTCAGCTTGACCGCTATGCGGGTATTAGCAAAGACGATCTTCGCCAGCACATGGCACATTTCTTAAAAGAGTTAATGCCAATTTGTGATGCGAACGGCTTAAAAATGGCGGTTCACCCAGATGATCCACCACGTCCAATTCTTGGTTTACCACGTATTGTGTCAACCATTGAAGATATTGATTGGCTGACTAAAGAAGTACCAAGCCAGATGAATGGTATCACAATGTGTACCGGCTCTTACGGTGTACGTGGTGACAATGATTTGGTTAACATGATCAAACAGCATGGTGATCGTATCTACTTCACGCATTTGCGTTCGACACAACGTGAAGAGAACCAAATGAGCTTCCACGAAGCTGCTCACCTTGATGGTGACGTTGATATGTACAATGTTGTAATGGCTATTTTGGAAGAAGAGCAGCGTCGTGATGAAAAAGGCGATATGCGCTTAATCCCAATGCGTCCTGATCATGGCCATCAGATGCTTGATGATCTAAAGAAAAAAACCAACCCAGGTTATTCAGCCATTGGCCGCTTAAAAGGTCTTGCTGAAGTTCGTGGCTTGGAAATGGCGTTGAAACGCGCATTCTTTAAAAAATAAATAGCAAAACTCTCCTTAATTAAAGGCTCAATTCTTTGAGCCTTTTTTGTTTTTGTCGATCTGAACTATATTTATTTAACCGCTATACCTGTAATGTATACGGCTATTCTAATAAAAATATAAAAACCATTCTGTTAACAGGGAATAAAGATGGCCAGCAAAATATCCTTTAAGATAAAGATCCTATCCATTTTAATACTAATATTAATAACAACGGTATTAACGTCATTTTTTAGTGTTAATTACTATGTAAGCCGTTATATTTTTGACAGTGATGCGAAAAATATAAATGCACAAATAAGTTTGGTTAATGATAAGTTAGTAGAAGATTTTAATAACAATGTACTACTAGCAGAAAATTTATCACTGAGTTTGACGGGTCTACCTGAAATAAAACAACGCAGTGGATTTTATTCAGTAACCAAGGTTATCTCAGATATTGTCGTTAGCGATGAAGGTCGTATTGACGATGATAAATTAGCACAGCAGCGTATTTCTCAAATTTCAGCGGCAAGCGGTGTCGAAATAAGTAATGTGTTTTTTGAAAACGATACACCACTGATTAGTATCACGATACCAAGAGGTAACAATAGTGGTGATATTTTCTATGTTGATTTAAGAAACATTCAGCAGTTATTAGCACAGTCAGCGGTTGAAGGTAGCTACATGGAGCTACGCGATCCGCAAGGGACGCTAATTTTCTCAAACCGTATTGAGGGTGATCTGATCCCATATACGAACTCATTAAGCATTGGTGGTAAGGAGTGGCAGTTAACTGGTTATATCGATAGAGGGTTTATCCAGAAAAATACTAATGCATTAAGTCAAAATATTACCTTTGCTCTGTTACTTGTTTCTATGATCATAATCCCACTGAGTATTGTGATCATTAACAGCATCTTTAAGCACCTGAGTTCGCTTCGTAATATTATTGTTGGTTTGTCGAGCGGGGATGCTGATTTAACGCGCCGTCTTGATGTGTATAGCAACGATGATTTAGGCAAAATTGCGATAGGCATTAATAGTTTTATAGCAAACCTTCAACGGATGATGCAGGACGTTGCACAATCAAACAACGAGATACAGAAAGAAGTGGTTGAGCTTAAAACCAAAGCAGAGTCGAATAAATCACTGCTTAACCGTCATACCCAAGAAACAGAAAAAGTGGTAACCGCAATCAATGAGATGAGTGCGACAGCTGATTCTGTTGCGCAAAGTGGTATTCAAGCCTCTGAGTTTACCCAGCAAACGAATATCGAAGCGGAAAAATCAAAAGAAGTGGTTCGTGTTGCTTCACTCAGTGTTAATGCTTTGGCTGAAGAGGTCGATGGCATGTCATCCTCAATCCAAACAATGAGTGATGATTTTGAAAAAATTGATGGTGTACTTCATGTCATTGGTGAAATAGCCGCTCAAACTAATTTACTCGCCCTAAATGCAGCTATTGAAGCGGCAAGAGCTGGGGAGCAAGGGCGTGGCTTTGCCGTGGTCGCTGATGAGGTACGTGCGTTGGCAGCGAGAACTCAGCAAAGTACCTCTGAAATTGATGCTATGTTGGCTGACTTACGTAAGGCTACATCTGTTGTTGTACAGTCAATGGAAACCACAAAAGGCAGTTGCAGCCAAACCGTCGAGCACACAGCAAATGTGATGGGTTCATTAGATGTTATGACGGGATCTATTCGCCAGATTAACGACTTGACCGCTCAAATCGCAGAATCAGCCAAAGAGCAGAGTGTCGTTACGGAAGATGTGAATCAGAACATGATAGCCATCCATGACATGATCCGTGAGCTAAACAATAATGCAGAAGATACCGTTGCAAGCAGCGAGAAACTTGCTGTGACCAATAGCCAGCTTAATGGCATGGTGGGGAGCTTTAAAATCAACTAAGTGCAGTTAATAACCTAACTAAACAGTTAGGTACGATGGAATATTAAGCCCTATGTTAGCTATGTCTATCATAGGGCTTATTAGTCTGTATTATTTGATATCGGTAAAAGAATTTATTTAGAGCAAGGAATGCGACTCCATGACAATCAGTTTTACTCAACTTACTTATAAAAACCAAGCAACAGCATTTTTGATTCCACAGTGGCAACTATTGCCTAACCAGCATTGGGCTATCTTTTCTAGTCATGGCCAAGCAGGTTCAATATTGGTTGAACTCATGGTTGGCGATATTATTGCCGACGGGGGATCTGTTTCGGGGTTACCTGACAATATTGGTGTTGTTTCATTAGCTCATCAGCAAGCTTTGCTTGAGTTAGAAATCGATAATGATGACACTGATTTTCTCGACCGCATTGATGCGGGGACAAGTGTTGAGCAACTCGTGCGAGAGTGTTGCATTAATGTCGATGACCTTGAGTTGGTATTAGCACAAACGGATTTATTGGCTTTGCGTCATCAAGGTTTTCGTCTGTTATCAACGGGTGAAACGCGTCGGTTGATGTTAGCGAGAGCTTTGGTGGCGAAGCCGCAGATGCTAATACTGGATGACCCGTATTCAGGGTTAGATATTAAACATCAACAGGATCTGTCTGAGTTACTTGATGAACTGTCTGATTCAGTGCAATTACTGATTGTGACTTCACGAGAGGACGAGTTACCCGATTGTATTAGCCATATCGCACTATTTGATGGTGGTAATCTTTCCCAAACAATGACTTACGATGAATGGCTACAACACCCTGTACTGCAGCAACTAAAAGCCCAATCGGCTGAACGCAGTGAGGAAGTACTTACATTAATTCGTAAAAAACGTCATCAAGCGGCTATGCCAGATCCGTTAGTGGAGTTAACAAATGGCAAGGTAGAGTACATAGATAAACTGATTTTTCAGAATGTGAATTGGCGAGTTAATAACGGCGAGCACTGGCAGGTTAGAGGCCCAAATGGTTGCGGCAAAAGTACCTTACTGGGTTTGATTTTTGGTGATCACCCACAGTGTTATAGTAATGATATTTCTATATTCGGTATGCAGCGTGGTAGCGGTGAAACCGTGTGGGACATAAAACAGCATATTGGCATGGTGTCATCGGCTTTACATTTGCAATACCGGGTATCGTGCAGTGCTCTTGATGTCGTACTTTCTGGCTTTTACGATTCGATTGGTCTGTACCAACAGCCGAGCCAAAATGAGATCAACCAAGCGAAAGAATGGTTAGCAATATTCCATATGTCTGACTTGGCATCGGTTTCATTTCGTCAACTTGAATATGGTCAACAGCGGCTACTGCTTATTGCCCGTGCCTTAATTAAACAGCCTTTGTTGTTGATTTTAGATGAGCCGTACCAAGGCTTAGATTTCCTCAGTCGTCGATTGGTGTATAACGCGTTAGAAATGGTCGCAAAGGAAAACTTAAGCCAATTGCTCTATGTATCACATCATCAGGAAGATGCTTTACCAAGTATTACCAACTTTGTTGAGTTTGTACCGCAGGGGCGGGGGGAAGACAGTAATCATAAATCTTTTACAGTTAAAATTATTAAAGGCTAACTGATGCTTCTATGAAGCCTAAATATTGAGTTTAGGCTTTTACCATGCTTATTATATGTTGAGTTGAATGTGTAAATTATAGGCGCTGCGCGATTTATTTAATTATATATATCTTTATTAAAGATTATTAACAGCAAGTTAATGGTGATTTCATTTCTTAATTGGGAATTAATGCCAATAGAAAATAAGATATAAAACAATCACTTACATTGTGGTTCGGTTGTTGTTATTGTTGTTGTTTAAATATTGATTTTTCACGGTTAATTTTTACTCTTAAAATAAGTTAAGCTTTATGTAATTTATTAACACATAACTTCTTAATTTGATTCCGATCATTAATCTTCAGCGATTACTACTTTAGTATCATCAATAAATAATAGGTTTAAGAACTTACTCTGTTGTCTATCAACGCAAGGTTGATTGCATCTGTGTGAGTTTAACCCCTCACATTCATAATGGTCGCAATATGAAAAATTGGATAAATGAAGCAATTCTATCCCCGATAAAGCGTCGTACCTTCATTAAATGGAGTGCAGCTGTCGGTGGCGCTACGGTAGCTGTTGGATCGGGTCTTCCTCTAAAAGCTGTCGCTAAAACAGAGGAAGCCGCGAGTGAGACCAAAACCGTGTGGTCTGCATGCATGGTTAACTGTGGTAGTCGTTGTGCTTTAAGAGTGCATACCCAAGCTGGCGTGATCACGCAGATTGAAACCGATAACCGTGGTGACGATAGTGAATTTGGTCAACACCAAATCCGTGCATGCCTGCGTGGTCGTTCAATCAAGCACCGCGTCTATAACCCTGACCGTCTTAAATACCCAATGAAGCGTGTAGGTGAACGTGGTGAAGGCCGTTTCGAGCGTATCAGCTGGGACGAAGCACTTGATCTGATGGCAGATAAGTTGAAGTACACCATCAAAGAATACGGTAACGACTCCATTTTTGTTACCTATGGTTCAGGAACGCAGGGCTACCGTACTGACGGTAAAGGTTGTTTCACGCGACTATTTAATATGATGGGTGGTTTCCTCGAATATTACGGAAACTACAGCTGGGGACAAATCCAGTTTGCGCTGCCATTTACTTATGGTGATAAGAAGGCATCGGCATTCGGCTCTTATACTTCCGAAATCGAAAATGCTGAATTACTGGTGATGTTTGGTTACAACCCGGCAGAAACCCGTATGAGTGGCGGCGGCGAAATACATGAGCACATCGCTGCTCAGCGTAAGAGAAATGTTCGTACTATCATTATTGACCCACGATACACTGATACCATGCTGGGTAAAGAGGATGAGTGGTTAGCGATTCGTCCAGGTACCGATGCCGCTTTGGTTGAAGGTATTGCTCATGTGCTGATCACAGAGAACCTTGTCGATCAAGCATTCCTAGATAAGTACTGTCAGGGCTTTGATGAGAAAACATTGCCTGCAAGTGCGCCTGCAAATGGTCATTACAAAGCTCACATTCTGGGCCAAGGCGCTGATGGTATCGAAAAGACACCAAAGTGGGCGGCTGAAGTTACAGGTATTCCTGAGAAGAAGATCATTCAATTAGCGCGTGAAATTGGTACGGCAAAACCTTGTTTTATTACTCAAGGTTCAGGTATCCAGCGTCAGGCTAATGGTGAGCAAGCGTCTCGTGCCATTGTTATGCTGCCAATCCTAACAGGTAATATCGGCCTGCCGGGGACTAACACCGGTGATATGCCAGCGAACTATGGCTATCCTGCGCCAGTTATTCCTGTCGATCCAAACCCAGTAAAAGTAAAAGTGCCGTTCTTCAAGTGGAGTGATGCTATTTGGCGACACGAAGAAATGACAGACAAGACTGATGGTATTCAAGGTGGCGAGCGTTTGCGTACGCCTATCAAGTTCATCCTTTCATACTCTGGCAATATGTTGATGAACCAGCACTCAGACCTTAATCGTCACGCTGAAATCATCAAAGATGAGTCATTAGCAGAGTTTATTGTTGTGTGTGATAACCACATGACTGCTTCAGCTCGCTATGCAGATCTACTGTTGCCAGATGTCACCACAATTGAAAACAACGAAGTGAGCTCAGACGGCTACGCATCAGGTTCGATGGCCGGTCTATGGCCGTTGGTTCGTGCTATTGAGCCATTGTATGAAACACGCAGTGCCTACCAGATGTGTGCAGAGCTTTCTAAGCGCTTTGGCTTATATGAGCAATATACTGAAGGCCGTACTCGTGATGAGTGGCTGGAATACTTGTATGCAGAGCGAATGAAGCAAGATCCAAACATTCCTTCGCTGGAGCAACTTCGTAAAGAAGGCCCATACACAATTGTTGCGCCGAAAGAAGGCCGTATCGCTCTGGAAGAATTCCGTAATGATCCAGAAGCTAACCCTGTAGGCACACCATCTGGCCGTATTGAGATTTACTCAACCAAGCTAGAGACGATTGCCAAAGAGTGGGATCTAAAAGACGGTGATGTGATCACACCGCTGCCTAAGTACGTGACGACATGGGAAAGCCACTTGGATCCGAAGACCCAAGAATTTCCACTGCAACTATTTGGCTACCACACCAAAGGCCGTACCCACTCCACCTATCATAATATCCCGTGGCTACGTGAAGCGGTATTTGATGGCATCTGGATGAACCCAATGGATGCGGCGAAGCGTAACTTGAAGAGCGGTGACTTCGTTAAAGTATGGAATGACCGTGGTGAAATCCGTATCGCAATAAAAGTAACGCCTCGTATCATGCCGGGTGTAGCAGCCATGGGCCAAGGTGCATGGTATAGCCCAGACAAGAAAGGGGTTGACCAAGGCGGTTGTATCAACTCGCTAACGTCACCACGTGCGACCCCGTTATCAAAAGGTAACGCGCAGCACACCATTCTAGTTGAAGTAGCCAAGGCCTAAGGAGAAGCGTAAATGACTCAATATGGTTTCCACGTTGATACCAGTAAATGTACTGGCTGCAAAACGTGCCAAGTATCTTGTAAAGACAAAAGTGATCTACCGGTCGGCGTTAACTGGCGTCGTGTTTATGAATATGCTGGTGGTGATTGGGTAAAACATGAAGATGGCACATTCAGCAATGATGTGTTCGCTTATTACATGTCAATTAGCTGTAACCACTGTAGTAACCCTGCTTGTACTAAGGCATGTCCAACAGGCGCGATGCATAAGCGTAAAGAAGACGGCTTGGTTGTGGTTAACGAAGAGGTCTGTGTAGGCTGTCGTTACTGTGAAATGGCATGTCCTTACGGTGCACCACAGTACAACCCAGAAAAGAAAAACATGACTAAGTGTGACGGTTGCTACGAGCGAATCGGCACTGGTCAAAAGCCTGTTTGTATTGAATCTTGTCCGCTACGTGCACTAGATTTTGGTCCTATTAATGAATTACGCGAGAAATACGGCGTCCGTGCTGATATTGCTCCTCTACCTGATCCACGTTTAACGAGCCCTAACTTGATCATTAGCACTTGTTCGAGTAGCAAGCTAACGGGTGATAAGAAGGGTAGTATCCAGAACCCAACGGAGGTGGGTGCATGAGCCAGTTATCGTTAGTCTTCTTTACTGTGTTGGCACAAGGTGCCGTCGGTATGTTCATTGCGCTCGGCTTGGTTGAAATGTTATTTAAGCCAAACGAAAAAGTAATGACACGTAGTTTTATTGCTGTGTTCGTATTGCTGGGTGTTGGTGCTATCGCATCGGTCACTCACCTTGGTCATCCACTTCGCATGTTCAATGTGATGTTTGGTCTTGCTCATGGCAGTGCTCTTAGTCTTGAAATCGTTGGCTTAAGCCTATTTGGTGGCGCTGGTGCAGCGTACACAGGTATGCGATTGTTCAATATAAAGCCTGAAATTCGCCAACGTTTACTGCCTGTTGCAATGGTACTAGGTGTGGTATTCATTCTAGCCATTGCTAACGTTTATACGTTGGTGACAGTACCAACGTGGAATACACCATTTACTTCATTCCAGTTCTTAATGACGGCAGCCGTATTGGGGCCGATTGCGGCAGCAGTGATGCTACGTGTTCAGTCTACTGGCATGGGTGAACTGGGTGAAAAAGCAGATCGTACTCTAGCGGTTTCAGCATCTGTATTTGGGTTAGTAGCGTTAATGGGTTATGCCGCCTACTTGGTATGGCTTGGTCAGTTAGACCTTCACGTTAACCCATTCGAGGTTGTGGACTACTCGTTCCGTCTAGCAATGATGCGTGTTGGTTTGCTGCTGGCTGGTGTATTATTCTGGTTAGTGAGTGCAATGAAAGGTACGCACAGTGCCAAGCATATTACGATTGCGAGCTTTATGTTGGTACTCGTGTCTGAGTTTATGGGACGTGCTTTCTTCTATGATGTTTACATCAGTGCAAGTGCTGGTATGTAAAACACGTTGAGAACTATTTACTCTATTTGATTAAGCAAGGAAGGCTGATTATTCAGCCTTCTTTTTTGGAAGAAATATGACTGAGCAACAATTTCAAACATTAGCAGGCTTGTCGCTGGTAAGCCGATTCTTTTATCAGGCTTTTCATCAAGCACCAACCGCTGAGTTTGTTGATGCAATTTACCAAGAATCATTGATTGAGCAGTGGCCGTTAGATGCTGATAACGACTCGTTAGCGCAAGGGCTTGAATTACTGAAGCAACAACCAGATATTAAAAGCTTATCAGTGGATTTTCAGACTTTGTTCATTGGCCCTGATGCATTGAAGGCTGCGCCTTGGGCATCGGTATATTTGACCGAAGAGCAGACTATCTTTGGTCAGCCAACATTAGATATTAAAGCGTTCTATGCTCAATTCGGTATCGAAATTGACACGGGTGAACGTGAGCCAGAAGATCATATTGGTTTAATTTTCACTTTTCTTGCTCATCTTTCCGAGATGGCACTGCAGCAAGATCTTGATGAAGATAAGCCATCACCATTATTATGTGCACTGGAAAAGTTCCTAACTGAACATGTACTAACATGGGCACCACGAATGCTGCATATCATGCGTGATGAAGCTGAAACTGATTTTTATAAAGGAATTAGTTTTGCTGCTGAAGGCACGCTACGCCAGTTTGCTCAGTTAGTGAAGGCTGATTACCGTATCGTTCGTTTGCATCGCTAATGAAATAGGGCAAGGTTGTGGCAGAAAAAAGTGAAAAGTACTACAAAGCGGTATTAGAACATAAGCACGTTAGTCGGAGAGGTCTGTTCCGAGGCTTGTTCTCAGGTGTAAAGAAAACGCAGCAAGAAGCTGTGGTCGAATCATTTACTCGTAAAGTAGCTCGCCCTCCTCAAGCCGTTGACGAAGCATTACTTGATAAGTTTTGCGATGGCTGTGGCGAGTGTGAAAAAGCCTGCCCACAACAGGTGATCAGTATGATTGCTGGTAAGCCAGAGCTTCATCTTGACTGTAATTACTGCACTGATTGTGGAGAATGCCAAAAAGCTTGCCCAACAAAAGCCCTATCGAATAACGTTGCATCGACTGGCATGATCCCCACCTTTAGCGGCTCTTGTCGTCGCTTACTCCACGGTTATTGCGAGATGTGTGCAGAAGATTGCCCTAAACAGGCCATTGATCTAAGCGATAAACGACCCGCGGTACTGAAAGATAAATGTACCGGCTGTGGCCAATGTCGGATGTCATGCCCGATGGGAGCAATTAGCTTTGAACTTACTGCTATCCAGCCAATCCCCGTTAAACCCTTATAAACTCATTACTTTTCTAAAATTGGCCTGATAATAATCAGGCCAATTTTTTAGCTGATACCAAGCGATATAAGTACTTGATCAGTCTTACTGGTTAAAATCGTTGTTCTCTACGTTAGATATTTTGTTACTTTCCAACAGCCTACCTTAGTAATGCTCATGCTCTCATGCTCTCATGCTCTCATGCTCTCATGCTCCCATGCTCCCATGCTCTCATGCTCTCATGCTCTCATGCTCCCATGGTGAAATGATAATTATTTTCATTAAAATGGTTCATTTAGTGTTGAAATTTCATTTTGAACCTATATTATGGTCTATATATCTTAATGAGCCATTAGTGAGAATAGAGAGATAAGTATGTCCAGCACTTATGCTTATGTTCGCTTGTCACCCAAATACCAAGATTTCGAAGCACATGTTGCGGAGATCAAGGCGGCATACCCTTCTGCCCAGTTATTTCAAGAAACTGGTGTGAAAGGTTACGTACCTGTTGAAGAGCGACCTGTGTACCAAATTATGTATGAGCAGATGCAGGAAGGCGATACTTTGGTCGTTTGGTGGATAGGGGCACTTGGACGTGATTTCGAACGCTGTCGTGATGCGATAAATGGCATTCTCAATAAAGGCGTTTGCATTCAAACGATCAACCAAAACCTGTTATTTCGTCCTAACTGTGAAATGACAGGAATGATGATGAAATTACTTACCGGTTATGCAGAAGCTGATAGTCGTCATCGGTTAGCAGCTGCTAAATTTGGCCGCGAGGCATTACGTGATGATCCCGATGAATGGAAACAAAAGTTTCGAGGGCGTAGAGCAAATAAAGAATTACATCGCTTGATTGCTTCATTGTTGCTCGAAGGTAAAACCTTACAAGAAGCGGCAGAAGGCGCACAAACGAGCGTGTCTACGGTGAAACGTGTAAAAGCTAAATTGTCTGAAATGGGTGAGGCCGGAGAGTTACGTCGTCGGCATAAGCATCATCAGGCTGATGGCGATGAAAATAAATAGAAGAGATTAAATAATGAATAAGAAGCCGCAACCTAAAACACTTACAGTGTTATCAAATACAACAGTAACTCCTAACATGCAGCGTATCACTTTGGGGGGGAATGATATCAGTCTCTTTCCTGCTGATAGTGCTGGCCAGTATGTCAAATTGATGTTTACAGCGAAAGGAGAGACCAACCTTAGCTTGTTAGCTGAAGGTGAAAAGGCCGTATTACGTACCTTTACGGTGGGCAGTTTCGACCAGCAGAATCAATCAATTACTCTTGATTTAGTTCGCCATGATAGTGACAACCAAGCACCACTAAACCCTGATGCTGGTGGGTATGCTGCTCGCTGGGCTCAAACTGCTGCGGAAGGTGACATTATAACGATTGATGGGCCAAAGCCGATTCAAAGCTATTTAGAGCAAGGTGAATGGTTTTTGATGATTGGTGATATGACATCGCTGACAGCCCTGAAGGCCAAACTTAGTGCATTGCCAAAACAAGCGAAAGGTTATGTTGTGGTGAATGTAACGACAACGGATGACATGCAAATACTTCCAGTGCCAGAAGGTATGAAGCTGGTGGTCAATTCTGTAGCCGATAGTGACATTTCACTCGCACAAAACGTGAAAGCGTTGGAGTGGCTTGAAGGTGATGTTTCAGTGTGGTGCGCGTGTGAATTTAGCATGATGCGTGAACTTAGAAGCTATGTGAATTCTGATAAAGGCGTAGCCAGAAAAAATTGTTATTTCAGTAGCTATTGGAAAGAAGGCGTGACGGAAGATGGCCATAAAGTCATTAAGCGTCAAGATGCAGAAAGCTTAAAAGTAAATGCATCAACTGGCTCTAAATCATGAATGAGCGGTTAAATTGGAGGCCAATACTGCTTGCTTGTTTGATCATTAGTATTGGGCAGTTGAGCATGGGGTTAGTGTTCCCATCGCTACCGATGATTTCGGAATCATTCTCTATATCGATTGATGAAGCCCAGCTATTGATTGCCGTGTATTTATTGGGTTTTGGGCCATCCCAGTTTCTTTACGGCCCGCTTTCAGATGCGCTTGGGCGTCGAACTATCTTGCTATCGGGCCTTATTCTGGCTTTGGTTGGCCTGACCGTGACGGTATTGGGTAGCAGCAGCTTTGAATGGCTAGTCTTTGGGCGGTTTATTCAGGGTATAGGGACAGGTTGTTGTGCTGTGCTTGCAAGGGCGTCGGTACGTGACTCGTATTCAGGGGGACAGCTTCCCCATGCGTTGTCATACATCACGATGGTGGCCTCTTTTACCCCTATCTTTGCTCCAGTAATCGGCGGGTTTATTAACCATTATTTTGGATGGTTAGCGGTATTCATTGTTTTACTTTCGTACATTGGCATCATTTGGATGATTTTGTATTTTTCTTTCGGTGAAACCATGCTGAACAAGTCAGCAGTACCATCAATTAAAAAGGTATTGGGTGACTATAAGTCTCTGCTGAGTTCATCGTATTTTTTGAGCTTTGCATCTGTCAGTTGGCTGAACTTCAGTTTGGTGGTGACCGCGATTTCATTGATGCCATTTGTTATGCAAAATCAAATCGGGATGGAATCTGATGAGTACGCTTTATGGGCCCTGATCCCAGCTTGTGGCATGTTATTGGGTAGTTTTTTGTGCAACAAAGTGAGGCCTAAAATAGGCATTCACCGCATGTTAGCGAGTGCTCCAGCCATACATGTGTTGTCGGCTATTTGGCTGATTATGATGCCATTAGATCCGCTTTTCGTGATGATAGGGCAGTTCTTAATGGCGATGGGAAATGGTATTGCGCTACCTTGTGCGCAATCAAAACTGATGATGCCATTTAAAAATAAAGCGGGCACCGTTGCTGCACTAGCGGGTGGTGGACAAATGATTATCTCATCATTAATGAGTATGGCATTACTTAAGTTGGGTTTATCTCAAGCGTGGCATTTAGGTGTAGTAATTGGAGTATTTGCTTTGATCACTAGCATCAATATTCATCGCGGGTTTAAATCGGAACCACCTGTGCAAGTTGCGTGATCGATCTTACATGAGGCTTGGCGCTTTACTACAACAAACCAAGCCTCATTTCGATAGTGACTAACCGCCGTAATACATGCAGATACGGCTACCATTCACCTCTTGGATGTTGAACTCAATGCTGTAGATATCTTCCATAATGGCTTTTTGGATCACATCATCCACTTTGCCACTTTTAATCACTTCACCTTTACGCATCGCAACGATGTTATCTGAATAACAAGAAGCAAAGTTAATATCGTGGATTACAATTACAACGGCTTTGTTCATCTCATGAGCAAGGCGGCGAATAGTTTGCATGATTTCTACTGAGTGTTTGATATCCAAGTTATTTAAAGGTTCATCAAGGAAGATGTAATCAGTATCTTGTGCAACGACCATGGCAATGAACGCCATTTGGCGTTGGCCGCCACTTAACTGATCCAAAAACTTATCTTGGATATGAGTGATATCTAAATGCGCCAGTGCTTGATCAATCACACGATTGTCTTCATCTGTCAGTCGGCCTTTACTGTGCGGGAAACGGCCAAAAGCAACTAATTCACGAATAGTGAAACGCATATTGATATTGTTAGATTGACGCAATACTGCCAAGCGTTTTGATAGCTCTTGAGTATCCCACTGTGAGAGCGGCTTATCAGCGATAAGTACTTCACCAGCATCACTTTCTGTCAGTCGGCTCGCCATCGAAAGCAGGGTACTTTTACCTGCACCATTCGGGCCGATAATGGATGTGACTTCTCCTAATGGGAACAGGGCACTCGCCTCGCTAACCACCAAGGTGTCGTTATATTTTTTAGATAAGCCTGTTAATTTAATCATGATAAATCAAAACTTGTTACGCATTAGAAGATAAAGGAAGTAGCTACCACCAACAAAGTTGATGATGACACTGATGGTTGTATCGAAAGCGAAGACTGTTTCAATAAGCCATTGACCGCCAACCAGTAGCACAACAGACATTGTGCTTGATGCTAACATCAAGAAGCGATGGTGATAGCTGCGGAAGAGTTGGCGGGTCAGGCTAACGACGATCAAGCCAAAGAACAGTACTGGGCCAACCAATGCAGTTGAGATCGAGACCATTACAGTGATCACCATCATGACTTGCATAGTGACTTTTTGGGTATCAACACCCAAGCTTTTGGCGTTGTCTGTACCTAACCAAAAAACATCGAGTTTGTTGGATAAAGTGTATAAGTACGCTAGGCAGATACCCAGCGGAATGATCGACCAGTAGACTAATTCACCATTCACGTTATTGAAGCTCGCGAACATGGTGTTTTGCAGGTTGGCGAATTCATTTGGATCAAGGATCATCGTGAAGAAGTTGGTAACACTGCTAAATAGGCTGCCACAAACAATACCAATCAATAACAAAGTGAATACGTTGCTATTGGCACGACGAAAGTAAAGCGAGAACAACCCCATAGCGAAGGCACTCATGGCAATTGTCGTAAGCAGGAAGTTTACCTTCGGATCGGCAAACCACACGCTCATGCTGCCGAACATCACCACAATAATGACCTGAATCATCACGTAGAGTGAATCAAAACCCAGTATAGACGGCGTTAATATACGGTTATTGGTAATAGTTTGGAATACCAGCGATGACGTCGAGATTGCAATGGCTGCCAGTATGATCGCCATTACTTTTGGTAAACGTAATGAGAGGAAAAACTGGTAGTTCTGGGCATTAAGCCCTTGGCCGATAAAGTAGCCAGTAATGAGTAATCCCAGTATGGCAAGTAGGGAAACTTTAATACTGTCACGCATTCGTTTTATCCTTAAGAACAAGGGTAATAAAGACAGCACCACCGAAAATACTGATGATCATCGAGATTGGCATTTCATAAGGGAAGATAATCAAGCGACCAAGGATATCGCATGCCAGTACCAACACCATGCCCCAGTACGCAGTCCAAGGTAGATTACGGCGCATGTTGTCGCCCATGAAGATTGCAACGAGGTTAGGAACAATGAGTCCAAGAAATGGAATAACCCCAACAATCATTACGACAGTTGAAGATAAAATCGCGACAATCAATACGCCGATAAAGACGATTTTCTTAAAGTCTAAGCCGATATTTTTGGCAAAACTTTCACCGACACTTGCTGCGCTGAATTGGCTCGCGTAATAGTACGCGATAATACAAGCGGGTAGGGCAAGGTATAAAAACTCGTAGTTGCCCTGTAGAACAGAGGCAAAGTTGGCGACTGTCCAGGCTGACATGGATTGAACCAGATCATACCGGTAGGCAATGAAGGTTGTCATTGCAGAGACGACATTACCGTACATAATACCGATAAGTGGTACCAAAACAGCATTCTTAAACTGAAGCCGTTGTAAAAACTGAACAAATAGCAGTGTACCTGCCAATGCAAAAATGAGGATAACGCCTAAGCTGACCCATTGGTTGGCACCAGCAAAGAAGACAATGCCCAGTACGTACCCCAGCATGGCACAGTCGATGGTGCCTGTTGTTGAAGGGGAAGCAAAGCGGTTTTGGCAGACTTGCTGCATGATCAAGCCTGCGACACTTAACCCTGCACCCGCTAAGCAGATTGCAAGAAGTCGTGGCAGTCTACTGTTAAAAAGAATTGAAAGGGTGTGTTCATCACCAGCTAGCAGGCTATTTAAACTGATATTGGCAACACCGATAAACAGGGAGACAGCAGCTAAGGGGAGTAGGGCGATAACAGCCAAAAGTAATTTATTATTACGCATGATAATCATAGATAAGCCCGGCTAAACCGGGCTATTAGGAAGTTATTGAGTTGAAGTTACGGCTTTTCTAGCATCTTCAATCATGATTTCTGTTGCATTAACGCCAGCAATGGTCAGATACCATGCGCTCGGGTTAAGAAAGACAATACGGTTGTTCTTGTACGCAGGTGTGCTTTGAACCAATGGGTTATCAAATAGCTGCTGTGCTTTGCCTGAACTTTGGCCAATTGCACTTTCACGGTCAAGAATGAAGAGTACATCGGGTGCTGCATCAGCAATGAATTCAAATGAAATGAGGTTACCGTGTGGATTCTGAGTATCAGATGTACGTGCTGGCTCGAAACCAAACTCGTCAAATAGTACAGAGAAACGACTTGTTTCACCGAACATGGATATATTATTACCGCTATTCATTACAGCCAGTGTTTTCAGGCCTTCAGCTTGTACTAACTCACGAACTTCGGCGAATTGTGCTTCAGTTTCTTTGATAAGTGCTTCGGCTTCTGTGTTTTTATCGAAAATCTTGCCAAGCATACGCCAGTTGCTCTTAGTATCTTCCCAGTAGTTACCATTCTCAACCACGTGCATTACTGTTGGCGCGATCGATGAAAGGGTTGGGTAAGCATCAACCATGCGGCTTTCAGCAATAATGACATCTGGCTTAAGGGTGAAAATTTGCTCGAAGTTAGCTTCTTTCATGCTACCAATTGAGGTGGCTTTTTCACTGTAATCAGCAAGGTAGTCAGGCAGCATTGTCGTTACTGTACCGACAGGTTCAACACCTAGGCGATTTAGAGTATCAAGGCTGCCATGGCCGCCAACAACAACAACACGTTGTGGTGTTTGTTCAAAAGACGCAGTGCCAAGAGGGTGTTCAACGGAAACGGTTTCTGCCATTGCCGGTACATTGAATGATAATGCACCCATGATCAGTGCTGATTTTAAAGCCGTGGAAAAGCGTGTCATAACTAACCTTGTAAATTGGAAGCTGATTAAAAGCTGATAAATGCAATCTAATCACAAATGAGAATTGTTTTTATTGATATTACGCATGAAAATTGAAAAAGCATCAGGAAATTTACGTTCTTTACTCGATACCGTGTTCAGTAAATTATATTTACGTACAAATTGAGGGGATAAAAAATAGGATATATACTCCACGCCCTCAAATACATATTGGCTATAGTCGCTATACAGATAATGAATATTCGTGATTTAGATTTAAACTTATTGACTGTTTTAAGGGTATTGCTTAATGAAAGACATGTTTCTCAAACAGCTGAATGCTTAGGTATAAGCCAACCTTCGGTGAGCCGCTCTTTGCAGCGCTTGAGGAATATGTTTAATGATGAGCTATTAATTCGAACGCCAACTGGCTATAACTTAACGGAAAGAGCTCAGGCGTTAAAGGTTGAATTAGATCATGTACTTGATGGGGTTGAACGCCTATTTCAAGGTAAGCAATTTAATCCTTTGGAAAGTGATAAAATGATTAAGTTTTTCGGCTTATTGCCGGAAATCAATTGGTTGTTGCCGCCGTTCTTTTCTCATTTACGTTCGATGGCGCCCAATATGACGCTAAGTGTCGATAGTTCTTCTGGTGATCACTTTGAGCCTTTGGAGGCTGGGGATGTTCACTTTGTTATCTCTGCTTTTACGCCGACCTCTAGTTCCCACCAATTGTATCGGCTAGCAATTGCAGAACTCGACTTTAAGTTGCTGATGAGTGCCAACCACCCGTTAGCTAACGAAGAAATAACACTAGAGAACTTTTTAAAATCGAGTTTAGGTAGCGTTTCCATTATGGGTTTTACTCAAAACCGAATAGAGAAAAGGCTAAAAGCAAACGGCCATTTAAAGCGTGGGGAGTCGTTACACTCACCGATAAAATTAAACTGTTGTACTGCCGCTGCGAACTTTAGCGAGGTCAGTGATGTCATATTTTTGCTTCCAGCTCAAATTGCGACTGATTTAGCAAAAGGTCGGGATATTGTACTTCGTGATGCTATTCCGGAAATAAAGCCAGATTTAAAAGAAATTTACTTATATTGGCACCAAAGACACCATACCGATGAAATGTGTATTTGGGTTAGAGAACAATTTAAATCCATTTATAAATAAAATAAAAAGCAAACTGGAATATGTTTCAAAAGGTAAAAAACGGTAGTGTTAATTATTAAGTGCCGGATAAATATCTATATTAATAAATTGAATAGTCGGTATGCGGAAGGTGTATAGATAATATTGTTGACCTAGATGTCGTGCAAGAGGATGCTAATAATAAGAATTATCATTACCCTTTGCGTTATGGAAAACATACCATGCCATCAAATAACAAAATTGCGCTCTCATCTATTAGCCTAGCAGTTATCACTGCGTTGTTTTCATCATCCGTTGTTGCCGAGTCAAATGAAATCACGACTGATGAGCAGATGGTTATCACTGCAACTCGTACCGAAATGGTGCAGGCTAAAGCACCGGCTTCTATTGCAGTGATCACCGAAGAAGACATTCTTTCTGAACCGAGTTTAGCTTTGAATGATCTCGTGAGAAATGTTGCTGGTGTCGACAGCCAGATGGATGGTGGTCGAGCGGGGCGTGAAATGATTTCTATCCGAGGTATGGATTCGAAGTTTACGATGATCTTGGTAAATGGCCGCAAACTTAGCTCGTCTAATGCCATTTTCCGTGGAAATGATTTTGATTTATCGACTATTCCAAAAGAGAGTATTGAGCGTATTGAAGTTATCCGCGGCCCAATGTCTGCATTGTATGGATCTGAAGCGCTAGGTGGTGTGATCAACGTGATCACAAAGCAGCCAACCAATGAGTGGCAGTCACAAGTTAGTGGTGATTACAGCTACCGGGATGCTGACAATGGTGGTGAATACTCAACCGGTTTTAACACCTCTGGTGCGTTGATTGATGATGAGTTATACCTGTCGTTTTCAGTCAACAAGAGTGGGCGTGATGCATACAATGCTTTCTCTGGTACAGCAGAAGATAATAAAGGTAATGAGTACGATCGCTCGCAGGCGACCACGTTAGAAGAGCGTGATACATTGGCACTAAGCAGTAGCCTCCTTTGGTATATCAATGATGATCATGATCTTGCGTTTGACTTCTCGTACAATGATGACGATCGTGAAGGTGTGCTTGAATCTACGGCGGGCCTAACAGAGTCAGATACTCGCGTTAAACGTGATATGCAGGCACTAACTTATAATGGTGCCTTTAACTGGGGTGAAGCTCAGTTACGTTATAATCGTGATGCGGTAAGTAGTGTAGATGCAGCAGAAATTGATAATGGTGTTTCTGATGTTGATGAAACGAACCAGCAGGCATACGGGCATGCGACGACCTATGTCGGCGATCATATTCTAACCGTTGGGGGGGAGTGGAGTTACTCAGAACTTAACAACCCTGAAAGCCTGACAAAAACGGGCAAAGCGGATGTTCATGAGCAAGCATTGTTTGTTCAGGATCAGTGGGAAATTAATGATTCGAATACATTAACTTACGGTACTCGTTTAGATTTTCACGAGTCATATGGTAGCCATTGGAGCCCGCGTGCTTATTTGGTTAACTCAGTAACTGATAAACTAACGTTGAAAGGGGGCGTAGGCTCAGCGTTTAATGCACCAACGTTATTGCAGACTTCTGAAGAAAATATTATTAATAGCTGTAAAGGTGATTGCCAGGTTGTTGGTAACCCAGATCTTGATCCAGAAACTAGTGTGAGCTATGAAGTATCAGCCATTTATAATGAGTCGACGTGGGGAATTGAAGCTGGTCTATTCCGTAACGAGATTAAAAACTTAATCGCTCAAGATCGAGATAACGCTGTGGGTATTGCACCCGATGGTAGAGACATTTTCACCTACAAAAATATCAACAAAGCGATGACTCAGGGGCTTGAATTAACAGCGCATTATGAACTGATGCCAACATTGTTAGTGAATGGTGCCTACACCTACCTAGATACAGAAGATAAGACGACAGGCTCAGCGCTAGAAGATCGCCCAGATCACCAAGCAAACGTACGTATGACTTGGTACGCGACTGACGGGTTAGATACGTTTGTACGTGTTAACTATAATGGCGAAGCACTGATTTCAGAATCTGACGATATCTACCGTCCATCATACACCACCGCTGATTTAGGTATGAACTACCTGATTAATGCTGATTGGCGTTTACGTGCAGGTGTTCGCAATATCACCGATGAGCAGCTTGACGAAGTTGATGTCACCCAGCGAGGTTACTCTATTGAACCTCGTAGCTGGTACTTAGGTATGACAGCTAATTTCTAAATTCCTTTTTGTTTAAAATCAGACGCCCCGAAAGGTGCTTTAAATGAAAAACATAAGGCATTAAAAACAACGGTTTAATCATCGGTATTAATTATTGTGACCCTTTAATGTCCAGCGAGAAAACTTAAAGTACGATTTTAAAGCATAAAAAAACCCTGATAGAAAACCTATCAGGGTTTGTACCAACCTGCTTTTCCAGTACATAGTTACGACTAATTATGGAAAGATAAAAATAGCACCCTTTAACATATGAAACTGATGTATTATCCCAAAAAATCAACTTCATTTGATTGCTTTGGTTTTGTGTCTAACTATATGCGCTATCAACATGCTTACTTTTTCTTTTTTCGGGTGGTCGTGTTCTTGGCCTTAACAATTTTGCCTCCTTTGGCAAACCGATAGCCTATTTTTAACGTCTCATTTCTTTTTAATCCAACTTTTGATTTCGACATGGTGTCTCTCCTTGATTGCTCTCTAAAATTGCAACCCGTTTATCGAGGTTATGAAACAGCTTTTGCGTTAACCCCCTTTTTCAGACATAAAAAAACCTGATAGAAAATCTATCAGGTTTTGTGCCATAGTCTGCTTTTTCAACACATAAGTTATAGAAGTTTACCAGAGCAAGATTAGTCCCCAATTAGATATAAAACTGATAGTTTGTCCCAAAAAAAGCAACACCATTGAATTAAGTTGCCTTTCCCTATATTAGGCGTTGTGTATTTTTAGCTCCAGCATATGAATTTAAATTGCTCGTATTGCCACTGCTCGTCTTTTTAGACTACCTGAAAACCTAACAAATCTGCCTAATTAGATGCCACATTTTGGGTAGTATGGATTTAAAAGAGAAAAAAAGCCCTGAAAGGAGGAAATCAGGGCTGCAACTACATTAGCTCGGAACTAAATTATTATAATCTGGGGTGCGACCAACACTCCCAAAAATGTCTATTCTGACGTAGTCATAATAAAAGATTTTTTTATTATAAGTTGAGATTTTGTTCCAAAAAGATAACGTCAAGATCAATACTGATGTTCTTCTGAAAATGGGCAAGGTGTAGGTGGTTATTTCCATGCATATAAAAAGCCCTGAGGCTAGGACATCAGGGCCGAAATAAACATTAGTCAGTAGGAGCAGTTGTTATTTTATGGAAGGGAGTAACTGTTATGCTTCCGATTGTCTGAAATGACCAGTCTATAATAATGGATCTATCAATTACTGACTGCAATGTTGACCTAAAAAATTGATAGTTACCTCTCTGCAATAAGCATCTAGGTATATGCAACTTAGTTTGATGATTCCCACTAACTGTTCATTGCTACGTAGGAGGTGTCGCTTTGGGTTTATGTCAATTTAGAAGGTTAACAGACAAGACATCGATAGTTCAGTATCTGTTTGATTTTACATAAAAAAGCCTGATGGAAAACCCATCAGGCTGAAGTTTCATTGAAACTAAAAAAGCAAAAGGATCGACAGTTATGAGATTAGCTGCCGGAATCCATAGTAATAGTTTTATCAATTGAATGGTGAGGTATAGTCCTAAAAAAATCGCCTCACATTGGGTGAAGTAGCTTTATTTTTATTCAGACAAAAAAACCTGATAGAAAATCTATCAGGTTCTGTTTCATAAGAAACTACGTGTAACTATCTTTATCGTGGTGACCCAGTTCAATCTCACGACCACAACTGGGCGAGTTCATTATTGACAATCTATCCATAAAAATCTTTGTACTATGCCTAAAAAATCAACCCATATTGAATGAGTCTACTTTTTTATTTGGCTATTTGGCTTAGTTTTATATTTTGAGTGTTGCTTTGTGGGTGCTACGAAACTCTCTGGGTGTCATCAATTTGTACTGCTTAAATTGTCGGTTGAAGTTAGCTTGGTTTCGGTACCCTACATTTTCACAAATTAGAGAAACCGGCTGGTTTGTGCTTTGTAACAGCTCTGCAGCATGGTTCAGCCTGACTTTTTTAAGGTGTTGGCTAAAGCTCTCTCTGAAATGAAGATCGAACCAGCGGTGAATGGTACTTTCGCTGGTATTCATGTGATCAGCGAGACTGGCGAGAGTAAGAGGTAGGTGGTAATGCGCTTCGATATATTGACTGAGCCTTTCAACTTTTTCTTTATTGCTGGATTTATCTGTCATAGACGGCTGTGGCGAATATGAAAGTAACGTTGTGGTTTCTTTGTCCGAAGCAATAACGTCAAGTACTTGCAATAGAACACCTAGCTGACAAATGGCAGTGTGTTGGACTAAACCTTTTAGCAATTCGACGGCTAAATCTGCGGCTTGTGGTGAAAAGCTCAGACCTTTTTCTGCGCGTTTTAATACGACATCTAATTTTCTTAGCTCTGGACAGGCGAACATCATGTTTGCTATCCATTCTTTCTTAAACCAGATGATATGTGTTTCGTGTTGCGGATTATGGACCGTGGTTGTTTCAAATGCGTGTGGTAAATTGGGCGCAATTAGCATCATGCTGTTATGCGAAAATTCACCATGGTAATGGCCAATACTGACTTTGCCTGAAATATTACGGTTGATAACCAGCTCAAATTCTTGATGATGGTGCCAGTCACTAGGCTTAAATTCGCCATCGATTTTTTTGTATCGCCAGGACATACCTTGTCGTTGTGGCACTTTTTCTATATGGCTTTGCATCATGGCCATTTGAGTCTCTTGATGGTGATAAAAAACTATTATTATGTAGCGATATAGTACTGATTTTAGTATTGAAGAATAGCGGTTGATGGAAAAGTATTACTAGTTGGTGGCTTACTGTTAGTTTGCCATCGCTGCTTACTTATAGTGACGGTATTCCAACGCAAGAGGTAACCGTTATGAAAACAGTAATTGCAACGATTAAGCAAATGAGTGTAAATACCCGCAGACAATGGGTTGCGAGACTAGTCGTTGATTTTAGTACAGACTATCAATCGGCATGGCAGGCATTAGGTTATCAATCAAAGCAAGACTTTGAACATGACTTGGCCATAAGCAAAAAATACCACCTTAGAACCTATCTGTAAGGTGGCAAGTTTTTGTTGAGGGGAAATAAGATAGACCAGATAAATTACGAGCTTATTGTGTCTGGTATCTGTATTTCTTCTCGTCGTGTTTTACAACAGCTTTCTTTTGTCCCCGATGCGATGACTTTGTCACAGATATAGTGACCGATGGGGATTGCTGAGGTAGCAGCCGGAGAAGGTGCGTTGCAAACATGCAAGCTACGTGGGCTCTCAGCGAATAAAAAATCGTGAACCAGCGTACCGTCATTCAAAACAGCTTGTGCCCGAACTCCTGCTGGGTAGGGTGTTAAGTCTTTTGCTGTTAATTGTGGGCAGTATTTATTGACTAGTTTCAGGTAACCAGGTTTCCACCATGAGTTTTTAGTCTCGATTAAACCGGTTTTTAAGTTATTCGCTGTTACCTTCCAGAACCCTTTGAAGGTCAGCATGTCGGCAGTGTCTTGCAGACTGAAATTAAGAGAACCATAACCTTCACGTTTCCAGCCCTGAACAGCGTTGGGGCCAACAGTTACAGAACCATCGATCATTCGCGTTAAGTGAACACCTAAAAATGGCAGTTCAGGATCGGGGATAGGGTAAATCAAATGATTTACAATCTGGTTATGCTGGGGTTTAAGGCGATAATACTCACCGCGGTATGGAATGATTTGGAAATCTGTTTTGATTCCCAGCATTCTCGTCAAGCGATCTGCCATTAGTCCTGAGCAGCTAATGACATAACGCGCTGATAAATGGACAGGCTGGCCATCACTTTTACAATGAATAGCAATGCTTTCAGCATTTTCCGTCATTGCAGTAACTTCAGTTCGCTTAGCAATTTCCCCCCCCACAGAAAGAAAAGATTCGGCCATTTTCTCCGTGACTAGTTTGTAGTCCACAATGCTGGTAGCAGATACTAAGATTGCCCCTAAACCGGTGATGTTGGGTTCTTTGGCTTGCAGTGCGGCTTGATCAAGCCGTTCAACGTCAATGCCATTGCGCTGACAACGTTCAAATAGCGCATGCATTCTTTCAAGCTCGATTTCATTTGTTGCGACTAAAAGTTTGCCGCAGTTTTCAACCGGAATACGATGTTGTTTACAAAACGAGAGTGTCGCTTCTACACCAGCTTTACAAAAATCCGCCTTCAAGCTGCCAGGCGCATAGTAAACGCCCGCATGGATAACTCCGCTGTTATGGCCTGTTTGATGCGCTGCAAGGTTATCTTCTTTTTCAACCACGAGTACTGACTTATCAGGACACCGTTGTTTAAGTTGCCAAGCGGTTGAAATTCCAACGATTCCCCCACCAACAATGACGTAATCATACATATAATCCATGGTTTCTTCCTTTAACCTTCATTTGAAGGGGCACCAATGTAATCTGTTATGGCTGTTGTCTAATTGTACTTTAAATTTTACGTTTAGAAATAGATGTAAATATGTGCAATACCTATTCACACTGTGTTGAAATATAACGGTTTGTTCTAAATTGTATTCTATCTACTTGAGGCGCAAAATATTTATTGCATATAGATTATTCTGTACGGAGCAAGCAAGGTCATATAAGCAATACCATACTTTAGTAAATCATTATCTTGTAGTCGACAGGGGGTAAATGATGCTTAGGAAGGTCAGTGAGTTTGAATTCTATAAACTGTTTTCTGTTATCGCGATGTATCTTGTAGCGTTTATCGCGATTGTTCATACTTTTAAATACTATACAGTAAGTAACAATTTGATTTACATATTCGTCGTATTAACCGTTGTTATTAGTTCGGTGCTTATCCTCACGTTGTATAAAATGCGTAAGCGGAAGAAATCGAAGCGTTCTACATCCAAGTGATTGCGTTCCTCAGGTGTTTATCTTGACGTCACTTGGCAGATTAAATAACTGTTATCTGCCCGCATCTCCAGTTCATCGTCTATACCTTTAGAGTGTCGTGAACCGTATACACTGTGGTTCCGTTATTCTTACCATCTACCTATTTAACGTATAGCCATTACTTTATGGGGAGGTAAACATGAGCTTAGTCGTCACCAAGTATGAACAAGTTTGGATTGATGGATTGAACCGTGGGGATGTTTCAGGGGCAGATGAAGCTTTTTCACCTAACTGCGTTATTCATATCGCTGGGGCACCAGCCCCCAGTCTTTCGGTTGAGGAATTTAAAGGACTGGTGAGTGGGCTGCTAACAGCATTTCCAGACCTGAAGCTTACGGTTGAAGATCAAATAGTCGCGGGAAATCAAGTGGCGACACGGTGGTCGGCAAAAGGGACGCATAGTGGCATGCTTGGGGATAACGAGCCAACAGGAAACCAAGCCCAATTCGATGGACTAATATTAGATACCGTGGTTGATGGACAAGTGGTTGAACGCTGGGAGCAGTGGGATCAAATGGGCATGCTCCAGCAGCTAGGGATCGTTTAATTACCTATACTCTAAGCGATTCATTGTGTTCTTAAATGATCCGATTTAACCGTGAGTTTATTAGCGAGGTATATAGCATGTTATTCCTAGTATCTTGGCAGTTTCATGAAGGCAGATTACACCCAGTATTAGCACATTTCGCCCAGATGAACGAAGGGATGGATAAAGAGATGATGGGCGATGAGATGACAATGCTTGGGCGATGGCATGATTTAGTCAGCGGGAGTGGCGTTGCAATTATAGAGTCAGATAACGCTGAAGCCGTGACTGCCTATGCGCTGGCTTGGAATTCAGAAATGGATATCTCTATACAGCCTGTGGTTGATGATGCTGCTGCCCGTCGTTTGGGCAGCTTGCTATTGGAAGAGTAAAGCCACTGCTTTAGCTAGAGGTTGCAGGTAAGTGAAATTGCTGCAAGAAGTGCGTGTCATCTTGCTCTGTGACTAGTTGGCTATGGTGAAGCATAAGAATGGAGTGAATGATCTTGGTACCTAGCCCCATCGAACCTGATGGGGCGTTGGGATCGATGTCATTTCGTAGCGTGATGGTTAAATTAGACTGATGGTGAGTAACGTCTAATGAGATACGGCTGTTACTTGGTGCATGACGAATAGCATTTTCAAATAGGTTGGCAAACAGGCGCATTAGCAACTGCCGATCACCATATACAATTTCTTGTTGTGGCGTAGAAAGGGCGAATAAGAGCCCTTTTTTATTGGCTTCTGGCGCAAGGCTTTCCTGTGTTTCCCGAATAACATCATATAACTTTACTTGTTCAAATTTAGGTTGCGGCGCTTGCTGCTGGTTTCGCGCTAAGGCAAGTTGCTCGCTTAACTGATTGGCCAATTTCTCTGCGTTTCTATGTGCAGTATCGATGAGTGGGTCGTGGCCTTGGTTTTGAATCTTCCATGTCTCGAGGTACCCCAAAATACTTGAAAGCGGGGTTTTAAGATCATGGCTTAATTGCATGAGCAATTCGCGGCGTTTTGCCTCTTCTTGTTGTAGTTGTAAAAACTGCTGCTGAATGTGTTGTGCCATTAAATAGAGTTGCTTGGCAGCAGGTTTTAACTCCGGTACTTGATTAACAAAGTCAGGCTTGAGGCGGAAATCATTACCTGCTTGAGCTTGGAGATCGCCGGTGACATGTTCAATGGGCTTGAGCAAAGTGCGTTTAACCAATCGGTAAGTAAGAAGACTAAAGCCAATGATCAGCAGTAACGAGAGACCCGTGAAATAGAGTAGGGGAGGGAGCTGTTCTTGTGCGGCAAGCAGTGCACGTTGTTCACTGCCTATAACAACGTATAAGTATCCAACGATTGAACCAAATTCGGTGATCGGCGCGACGGAAAAGACTTTCTGAATGTTTGGGTTACGTGGGTCATCCCCGAGAACTGGAAAGCGTTGATTATCGAGAAAACGCTGAATGGGTGAAAGGCTGACATTGTCGAGAAATACTTTTCCTTCAGGGGCCGCGTGAGCGCGAATATTGCCTTGTTGGTCGAGAAAATAAATCTCAAAGTCTGGCCCAAGTAACATCAAGGTATGGAAGATAGACTTCAATGCGACGGGGTTATAGTCGGTGCCTTGCATTAGTGGGCTATCATCTCGCATATGGGCTGCTAGTTCTTTATGCAGGGTCTGTTGAGTTCGCTGTTCGACCAATTGTTGCTGGTAGGCAAACAAGCTGCCAAGCAATAGCGCAGAAATAAAAAACCAAAAGCCTGTTAATAACAGTAATCGGTGTTTAAAGTTCATAGCTGCTCCTTATGCTGCACTTGGCCGAGCTTGGAATTTATAGCCAACGCCCCATACCGTGTGGATGTATTTATGTTGGGTGTAAGGGAGCTCTAATTTGGTTCGTAGTCGATTGATGGTGCTGCAAACCGTATGATGATAACCGCTGAAGTTGGTTTGCCATACTCGGTCTAACAGTTCGTCTTTGCTGTAAACGCGACCAGGTTTACTCGCAAGAAAATGGAGTAAGGTAAACTCGGTAGCTGTCAGGGAGATAGGTTGGTCACCCAGCTCGACCTGATGTGACTGAGGCCGGATAGTTAATCCTTCAAAAGAAAGAATCTTTTCTTCATTCGCTTGAATGGTAAGTGATTGCTTACTTTCAGTGTTATCATTGTTATGGGGCTGCAGAGGGTGGACTTTACGTCTTAGAATAGATCGTACCCGAGCTTGGAACTCCAATACGCTAAACGGTTTGGTGAGGTAATCGTCTGCACCAGACTCAAGGCCATCAACTTTATCTTTTTCGGTATCGCGAGCAGTGAGCATCAGTACTGGTAGCCAGTTATCTTGTTGGCGGAGTTCTTGGCACAGTGTTAGGCCATCCCCATCTTCAAGCCCTCTATCGAGTACCAAGAGGTCAAACGGGTTTTCTGCCGTTTTACTATTTTCGATAGAGCACCTTGCTTGCTCCAGCGTTATAACGCGAGTGACTTCATGCCCTTGAAAGCTCAAGTGCATGGAGATGAGATCGGCTAAATCATTATCGTCTTCCACAATGAGGATCATGGCAGGATCAACCTGTTTTGTTTGTGTTGTCATCAGTACATCCCGATCATTGATAAGCTAAATTACACACTCCCTAGCTAACGACCGGATGTACTGATATTTCTTTCATTTTGATGAGCAATTAATTCTACTCTGTACGAGTAATGGTTAACCGCGCACCGGGGTTGAGAAAGCGGTGGCTTGCCGTTAAAACAGAGCTTTCTAACCCGTCATCTTGGCTGATCACTCCCGCATGAAATGACACCCTATCGTTGTCATCACGATTGCTGTTAAACCCTTCACCACCCGCGGCTGGGCCGGGGATAGTTGCAGCTGCTTCATCATTGGCTTCGGTGCCTGAATCCCAAACCGCCATATTGATGCTCATGTTGTCTCCAATACCTAAATTAGCCAATGAAATTTGGGTTTCACCGACAAAGCCATCATTGGTATTGACTAGCATACTGCTAATTGAAAGGTACTGTGCTTCCTGTGGGTCAACCGTAATGGTGACGGTGTCACTAGAGGAGGGAAGGATCACTCCTGCGCCAGAAAAGCTATAAGCTACACTACCATCGTTAAGCACTTCACTGTTGTCGCCACTTTCTGCCAGAAGCTCAAGAGCGGCTGATGCAGGCTGGCCGATTTCGAATAACTGATAATCTGCATTGTGTGCAAGTACCGCAAGTGGTGACAGAGGCTGATTAGGCGTAAGGTTTTTTACTTCAACGGTGTAACTCACCAAGGTGTCTGCTGGTGGTGTGTCATCGTCATCATCAAGAATAGGGCAGCCAGCAAGTAAGGTGGCACTGGTCGCTATCAGTAATAAACGGTATTTCATATCGCCTCCTTACTTAACCGTCACAGTGACAATCGCCACAGGGTTTAACCAACGATAAGTGGCACTGTTGATGTCACTGAGACCGCCTATGGGGTCACTATCGCCTAAGTTACCGGGATGAATGTGTACTTTGTCGTTGGTCACAACAGTTTCGACACCAGTCCCCCCCGTGCCGAAATTAATGAAAGGCGGGTTCGGCATGCTAGCAGCAAGCTCATCATTGGCTTCTGTCCCTGCGTCGTAACTGTTAAGCGATATCGTATAAGTCCCCGGCTCTGATGGGATCGCCCAGCTATCTAGGCCAACAAAACCATCATTGGTTGGGAGTAGCATTGCGCTGATTGAAAGGCGGTCAGCATCACCCGTATTTATACTGGCAGTGGCTGAGACGCCAGGATCAAGAATGCCGCCAGCTGGGTCTTCGGCAACGATAGCGCCAGCATTGGTTGCTACGGATGATAGGCCTGAGATATCACCACCTTCCGCCATGGCTTCAACTTCTGGAGATGCGCTTTCACCCGAGCGGAATAAATAAACATCGCTACTGTGTGCCGCCACCAATAAAGGGGTGAAGTAAATGTTTTTGGTTGCATTGGTAATAGTGACATCAATTTCGGCAGCGGAGACACTGCTTACAGCGATTGAGCCTAGGAATGCGCTGGCAACAGCGATTGAAGCTAAGGTCTTTTTCATTGTTCTATCCGTTTAGTAATGAACCATGTAATTACTATGGCGGACAAATGTTGCAGAGCTCTCTCACTGTTTTCATAAATCAATCGTAGATTTATCACAAAACTCTCACAGTAAGTTTTATGAATCGAAAATGATTATTTTATTAGCAATGTGCAACTTGGTGTGTATTTGTTGCATGTTGGTTTGCATTTTACGTCCTATACGATATTGAATTTGCTTAAAAATCAAGGTCTTAATTGTTGGTTTGCTTTTTGCTGTTCTTAATTAACTTAAATATATTTCATTTTAGGTCATACGATATGAAGAAAACTATATGCTCACTTACCTTACTTTTTTTGGCCAGCCAAGCGAATGCCACTTTTTTAACATTTGATGATATCCCCGGCGGCAGTATTCAAAATAGACATGGTTATGTGGCTAATTATAAAGGATTTGATTTTTCGAATAATACTAGGTGGATTGATCTTGATGGCTCGCCTTGGAATTATGGAGCACATAGCGGGGAGTTTAGTTTTTTTAATTCGGGCTATGGCACTGTTGTTACAATCACTGATGAGAATAATGCGGATTTTACCTTCGATGGTTTGTGGGCTAAAAAATGGGGAACGGCAAAAGAGTCAGGTGGCCCTGATACATTAACGGGAGTACTAGAAGGGTATAATGATGGGAGTTTAGTGTGGAGTGTGACTACCGGTTTAAATGGCAGTTATGAATACTATGGAGCTCAATCAGGAGGCATTGATCAGCTCAAACTAGGCTTTGGAGGGCATTATCTTGTTGACGATATTTCTCTTAATGCCAGTTATGTACCAGAGCCAGCCTCATTTGCATTATTTGGACTTGGGTTAGCCGGTCTTGGGTTTTCAAGAAAAAAGAATAAAGCTAAATTTTATGTCACCCCATAAAACGAGCAATTGGAGCAATTCTAAGGCTGCCATAATCAGCCTTATTTCGATATAATCCCTGTTCGCGGCTGCACATACAGCAACTTATTATCATTAGAGATTATTATGATTGTAGAAAATGTGCTTCCTAGCGATTATGCAGAAATGCTAATTGTTTGGGAAAATTCAGTCCGAGCAACCCATGACTTCATCACTGATGAGGATATTGCGTTTTTTAAACCGATTATCATTGAACAAGCTTTTCCTGCGGTATCGCTTCGTTGCATTAAAAATGATGCAGGGGCTATTACTGGCTTTATTGGTGTGCATGAACAAAAAATTGAAATGTTGTTTGTACTCAATGAAGTAAGAGGACAAGGTGTCGGCAAAGTGCTATTGCAATATGCTTTAGCTGAACTTGATGCCAAAGCGGTTGATGTGAATGAACAAAACCCACAAGCCGTTGGTTTCTACCAACATATGGGCTTTACGGTTGCGTCACGTTCACCGTTAGATGATATGGGGAAACCCTTTCCAATCTTACATATGACGTTATGAATCTCGGTTTTATATAACCGTGTTTGATAGAAGAAGCGCTTGAGGCTAATAACCAAAAGCGCTTCCGTTTATCTAAGTTACTTTGGCATACTCAGAATTAGCTCAACGTCATCAAATTGCGCATCTGTATCCGTGCCTGACTGGTGGTCAGATTCAAGTACAACGCGGACTGAATGCGTACCTTCTGGTGCTAGGGTGCTCCCCATGTACTTAGTCAGTACTTTTGGTGAGTTAGCTTTAATATGCTCACTCTCACCAATAATGTTTCCACCTTCATCAAGGAATGCCACATATAGCCAGATAGGATCATCGTTGGCGCTGCCCCAGTTCATCATATAGGCTGAGTACGTCGCATAAAGTGGCTCATTACCGGTATAGTCTTCGAGGGCATCGAAGACATTGACGTCTTGATACGCCACACCACCAAAGCCATATCCATAGCCGTTACAGTCTTCTCCCCCTAAGTTGCCTAGCTGAAACACACGCTCGCCACGGGCATCAGGAATTCCACAAGCGCCGAGTGGTAAAGAACGAAGCGCGTTTTCAGCACCAGTATCTGTTTTTGCGCGATGAGTCCAACTGTCTTCATCACCGGCTTCTGCATCGCCATTGATAACTACGTTATCTGTCGCAACCCCAGCGTAAAATAACGACTCGCTTGTCGACCATTCAGACCAGTTTAGATTGTTGTCACGGTAACGTACACGCGCATAGATAGTGCTACCTGGAGCGGTGGTCGTGGTTGTTTCATATTGAGTAATATCGACGCCTTCTTGTGTGTCGACGGCGAATGTATGCAGGAGTCCTTCACACTCTTCATCCTTATCTGCATACGGGTTACATTCATTGTGAATGCGGTTGCCATCTTCATCTAAGAAATCTGTTTCGTTATACCACCAGTTATAGGCTCGAGTAGTGTTCCCCCAAATATCTGACACATCATCTTCAAACTCTGGAGAGGTAGATACCTGCCAGTGGGTTTCGTAGTGCTCTGTGCCGTCAAGGCCTTGGAAATCAGTTGCGGCTAAGCTAATGACCCCCGGCCCTGTGAACTCAAAGCGCTCGAATATAGGCTGATCTGGGCCATTGTTCATTTTATAAACTTGGGTTTCATAGACAGGGAAGCTAAGGTCGATACCGCGGTAGAAGCTACCACCAGTACGGCGCGTCATGGTCATTTGCTTTTCACCCGCCGCCTTTAGCGTAAAGATGTTGTAGCCATTGCTGTCGTTAGACACAGCCACGCTATCATAATCTTTCTGAGCAAACTCGGCGAAGTGGTCAATTCGGCCCACAGACGTTGCAACGTTCAGCGCGACGTGTGGTACATTTTTATCGTTACCACGAGTATATGCATGCGTGTGGCCAAACATATGGCCTGAAATTTTTCCTGACTGCTCAGAATAATCATGTAGTAGACCAACGAAGTCACAAGACTTCCATGACTCACCGGATAGCCACATTGAAGATTTACATGGCGCATGAGTAACACCCAGTACGTAGTCAATGCTAGCGTCATTAGTTGTTTTTTCTAGCTCTTCCATGGTCCAGTCATATTGATACTCTTGGCCGCCGTCTGTTTTAACAAAGCTATCGAAGAAGAAGAGGCGTAGGTTCAAAAAGTCCAGCGAATACGTATAGCGAGCTTTGTGCCAGCCCATCTGTTCTGGCCAATCTAGGTAAATATCGTATGCTTCGATGTTTCCGCCATCGTGCTCATGGTTACCCGGTGTTGGAAGTACCGGGATATAAGCGGCCAATTCATGTGAAGAATTGAAAAAGTCACGGTATGCTTTGCGCGCGTTAGATGCGTACACAAGATCACCGGCAACGATGATACCTGCAACTAAATCATTACATGTGGTTATATCGTCTAAACACTCATGTTTAATAATGCCGTGTTCGTAGATATCTCTAAGGCCAGTTAACCCTTCACCAAACCGATCACGATCACTTGCATGGGTGTCAGACATTGCAACAAAGGTATACTCATTGTTGTTGTTAATATCTGCATCTGTTGGCCAAGTACGGAAGTTATATACTTTAGAGTCACCGTATGATGTACGAACAAAGTAATCGTATTTGGTATCACTTTTTAGCCCGTTAATACGTGCACGCTGTACGAGTCCAAGTTCATCGAACTCAGACCCCATAGAGGTTACTGGCGTATATGGGCCAGTATTCCCTTGTTCACGGTAGAAAACGGTTGATTCAGGTGAACGACCACCTTCAACTGTTGGCTCCAGCATAACTGTCATACCGTCTGTTGCTGGGTTTTGCAGGTATGGTGTTGCTAAAAATTCAATGATGCTACCTTCACGGCCAAAAATACCATCAGATGGTTCATCTGGCGTATCATCAGATGAAGAGTTACAGCCTGCTAGAAGCGGTAAAGCGACTATTGCGCTATAGATAAGCGACTTATTCATGCTATTTCCTATTATGTAAATTAAACAAATAAATGAATGGCTCGAGCGTTGAGCCAAATAAAAAGACGATCTAAGACCCAAAATAGAGACAGGCCCCCTGTTAAATAAACAGATATAATTTTTGCTTTAAACATTTCACTTTTATCGAAAGACAGTTTTTTCGCTATAAATGCCATTGTTAGCCACAATGAAACAATTAATAGTTGACCAAGCTCTATACCTAGATTGAAAAACAAAATACTAGATAGGTTAATTAAATCAGTAGTATTAACTCCAGATAGCACTGATGAAAACCCTATGCCGTGTAATAACCCACAAAAAATAGAGATGGTAATAGGGTAGCGGTGAGTCAAACTATTCTCATTCGTCGCTATTTCATACGCTAATAACAGCACACTCATTGCAACGATAAGCTCAATAGGCTCTATCGCCGGTTTTATGACGCCGGTACTGACTAAGAGTAATGTTATGGAGTGTGCAATGGTGAATCCAGTAATGGTTTGAATCAATTTCTTTTTGGATTGAACTATTATTAATAAACAAACAATAAATAATATATGATCAAACCCACCTAATATATGCTCAAATCCAACGATTAAAAATAGCTTATTCTTTTCCGTGTTATTAACTTCTTCTGGTACAGTCCAGCTCAATTGACCATCAATTTCAGTTAATTCATTATTGCCATCTTTATCATAATAATTAATAAGCGTTGATATTTGAGGTACGTAGTAGTCATACCGTATTTCTAATTCTGCCCCTGTTAGTGTTTCTTGGCAACTTATCGTTGATATTAAGTGGTTAAACTCATGACTTTTACAGGTGTCAGGAAGGATAAAGTATGGACTGTTCTCCTCCTTGTATTCATCTGGCAATCGCAATTCGACACGGTATTGATTGTTTTCCATTGTGATAACAGAAATAAAAATAGGCTCCAAACCATGAGAGGATGCCGGTGTAGCAAACAACGTTAATAATGGTAGCAATAACCTTATTGCAGAGCGGAAAAGTATGTTCATGTTAGATATCCGACCTTATATTCAGTTGTCCAATAAGATCTGCGATGATTTGTTGTAAACGAACTTCCACATTTTCGTTATATAAGTCATTGATAACCTGTTCTTTAACTGAATCAAAGTCAGGGGATAGAGCTGGATTCCGATTCACTTTCACCCAATGGTAGCCACTTTGTGTCTTATAGGGGCCAGACCAATCATCATCTTTCTGAGTGATAATTTGTGTGGCTTGTTCTTGTCCGAACACGTCTTTTATAGTGGTAATATCTGCTTGCCTAAATACTTTGTCGAAATTAACGATATCGGATAGGCCAACAGCTTGTCTTAACGTTAAGGGTTCATTCTGTAATTTTTCCAGTAATGTTTTACTTTCATTTTTTCTATTTATTAGCATGAGGTTGAAACTCTCACCTTTGACATACTGGTCATTGTTATCAATGAAATACTGTTTGGCATCTTCTAAGCTAGGAATAGGCTGTYCAGCGTTAATCATCATTTCAATTATATTTTGTGATTTTGCTGTAATGACTGATTTTAAATCTTCATCATTTTTATCTAATGAACGGTTTAAAGCGAAGTTATATAATGCTTCATTAGTGAGGTATTCATTTATTAGCTTATCTTTTTGTTCGCCTTCTAACGCATTAATGTATGAATTAATCATGCTAGCATTATCTAAGCCATATTTTACATTTACGAATTTTCTTAAGTTATCTTGGTTTATTAAAACGTTATTACTTTGTCTATCAAACAAAATTGTTTTATCAATAACAAGGACGCATAGTGCGATTAAAAAAAAGATAGCTAAAGGCTGTCTCATGAACTGTGTCATTTTGTTTAAAAGTAATGTTTTCATTGTGTATATTAATCATGAATGCTTAATAGGTTGATTCTTCATAGCATATGATCGATTTATGACTGAAAAATTAACGCTTGTATAGATTTTCTAAACAATGCAGAAGTTAAATGTGACTGCGAGTTAAATATTGCTTTTTGTGGGTGTTATTAAAATAATATCCTTGGTGTAGTCCAAGTTGAAATGAA